>JAHBSW010000049.1 GCA_019638935.1 Cryobacterium sp. | reverse complement strand
CTGCGAACCTCTCGCCGGAGCACGAGGGCTTCATTCCCGCCGACGGCGTGTACGCCGGTTGGCTGGTCGTCGGCACACACGACGAGGGCGGCGAGTGGATGCCTGCCGCGATCTCGGTCGGAAACAACCCCACCTTCGAGAACGTGCCCCAGAAACAGGTCGAGGCTCATGTGCTCGATCGCGATATCGATCTCTATGGCAAGACCGTTGAGGTGCGCTTCTTCGACCGGGTTCGCGGCATGGAGAGGTTCGACAGTCTCGACGATCTCGTGGCGGCGATCGAGGCCGATGTCGCGCGCGTGCGCGAGTTGCTCGCCGGAGCGGCGCTCTAGGATTGCGACCGCGAGCGTCGTCGTGCGCTCGTGAGCCTCGCGCGGCGCTGTACTTTCGCGCAACCTTCGTGACAGCGACTGCTCATCTGAGCGCTTCGTTGACAGCACTTTCACAGCCGCAGTAGGGTCTGTCCAATCTGAGTTGTTCATGGTTGTACATGAGTGGATTTCACTCTGATCTGAGCTGAAGAGGATCGATGAGGATCGCAGTCGCGGGTGGCTACGGCGTCGCATTGACGATGCGCGTCACCACCGCGCCGAGCGCCGGCGAGACGGTCACGGGCGGCATCCTCAGCCAGGGACACGGCGGCAAGGGCTCGAATCAGGCGGTCGGAGCCGCACGACTCGGCGCCGACGTGAGCCTTTTCACCGCCGTCGGCGACGACGCAAACGGTGCCGCCGCACGCGAGTTCTGGGCGCTCGAAGGGGTCGATGCGGCATCCGTCGTCACCACCGCGGATGCCACCATGGTCGGTTTCATCATCGTCGATGAGACCGGCGAGAACCGCATCGCTATCGCACCCGGGGCGCTCGCCGGACTCACGCCCGCCGACGCGGAGGGATTTCGCAGCGCGATCGCCGACGCCGATCTGTTCGTCGTCTCACTGGAGATCCCGCTCGCGGTCGCTCTGCGCCTGCTCGCCATCGCCCGCGAAGAGGGCACACCGACCGTGCTCAATCCCGCACCGGCCGAGCCCCTCCCCGACGAGGCCTGGGCCACCATCGACTACCTCACTCCCAACAGCACCGAGGCCGCGACCCTGCTCGCACTCGACGAAAGCGTGCTGACGGATGCCGCGACAGCCGCCGAGCGCCTCTCCAGCCGCTTCGACGGCACGGTCGTCGTCACGGGCGGCAGCACGGGTGCGGTCGTGGTGCACGGCGGTGCGACGACGAGGGTTCCCGCGCTCCGAGTCCCCGAGGTCGTGGACACCACCGGCGCCGGTGACGCTTTCACCGCCGCCTTCTCGGTCGCAATAGCCCGGGGCCAGAGCGCGGTCGAAGCGGCACGGTTCGCCTCGACGGCTGGAGCCTACGCGGTGACGATCGCCGAAGTCATCCCGTCGCTCGCGACGCACGAGCAACTCGAGAATTTTCAGAACACCCTTCACCGAGCAAAGGACCAGAAGTGACCCCACAGACCGCCGCCAGGCTCAGCCCCGCAGAGCTCGCGCCCTACATCCAGCACACCCGAATCGATGTGCTCGCGACGCACGACGACATGGTCGCGCATGCACGCGAGGCCGTGCAGTACGGCTTCAGCGCCGCAATGGTGGCCGGTTCGTGGGTGAAGGTGGTCGCGGCCGAGCTCGCGGGAACGGGCATCGAGGTCGCGTCGGCACTGGACTTCCCTGTGGTCGGCATCACCTCGTCGGCGGGCAAGGCGGCCGAGGCGGCCGAACTCGTGCGACTCGGTGCGACGCAGATCGACATCGGCGTGCAGATCGGGTGGCTCAAGAGCGGCATGTTCAGCGAGTTCCGGGACGACATCGCGGGTGTCGTGAAGGCCGCAGGCGTGCCGGTCAAGGTCATGCTCGAGCTTCCCTACCTCACCCCCGACGAGCGCGAGGCGGCGGTGGAACTCGCCCAGGAAGCGGGCGCGGCCTACCTGAAGAACGCGAGCGCCGGCACCGTCGAAACCGCGAACCCCGAGAGCGTGCGCTTTCTCGTCGAACGTCTGCGTCCCGGAGTTCAGGTGAAGGCATCCGGGTCGATCAAGAGCTACGAGCAGGCTCTCACGCTGCTGGATGCCGGCGCCGTTCTCCTGGGCACGAGTGCGGGCATCGCCATCGTCACCGACACGTCGGACGAGAGTACAACGAGCTACTGATGCCGCACACGGAGATGTTCACGCTCGGGCGTTCCAACGCCGGGCTCGATCGCGAGGCGCCCACGGCGCTGCACTCGCAGGTCTCCGATGCCATCCGTTCGTTCATCGTGTCGGGCAGGTGGCCGCCGCATCACCAGCTGAAATCGGAACCCGAGCTCGCCGTCGACCTGGGGGTGAGCCGCGGAACGCTTCGTCGCGCGATCTCCACCCTCATCGAGGAGGGTCTGCTCAAGCAGGTGCACGGCAAGGGCACCTTCGTCACCGAGACCCTGCTCGAGCCCGCGGTCGCGCAGAAGCTCAGCACGCTCTCCGAGGACTTCGCGAGCCAGGGTGTCGTGCTCGACACGACGGTGCGCGAGAGCGGCCTGCGGGTGCCGCCGCTCCACGTCGCACGGCTGCTGCACGTGCCCGTGACCGAGATGGTCTTTCGAATCGAGCGAGTGCGCCGTACCGGCTCGACCCCCATCGCGCTGCTGCACAACTACGTCCGCAGCGATCTTGCACCCGGGATCGACTCCGTCGACTTCACCGCGACCACGCTCTTCGGCGCGCTCGAGGGCCGGTTCGGGCTCAGCATCGGGAACGCCCGCCGCACTTTCAGCGCGCTCGCCGCTTCGCCCGAGGTCGCCGAAGCGCTCGCGATCGACGAGGGCGCCCCGGTGCTCTACCTCGAACAGCTCACTTTCACCGCCGAGGGAACCCCGCTCGAGTACTCGGATGTCTGGATCAACTCTTCAGAACTCCGCGTCGTCACCATGCTTGCCCGCCGCTGAACCAACGCCGACACAACACCGAACCGCTGCTGAATCAAGGAGGACCACCCGCTATGACCACCAAGACCAAGCTGATCCTCGACTGCGACACCGGAACCGATGACGCCGTCGCGATCATCGCCGCCGCGAAGCACCGGGATCTCGAACTCGTCGCGGTCACCACGGTGAACGGCAACGTCCCCCTCGCGAACGTCACCGAGAACACGCTGCGCGTGCTCGACTTCATCGGCGAGAGCGTGCCGGTGTACGTGGGCGCGAACCGTCCGATCGTGCGCGACGACTTTCCTGTGCCGCGGAGCATTCTCAACTCGGGTGCGGCGATGCACCCGGAGTACCTCGATCTGCCCGTCGCGACCTCCAAGCCCCAGGACAGGTCCGCGGTCGAGTTCCTCATCGAGTACTACTCGCACGAGGAGAATCAGGACACCGTGCTCGTCGCGGTCGGCCCGCTCACCAATGTCGGGCTCGCTCTCGCCGCGTCGCCCGAGCTCGCTCAGCGCATCCCGCGGCTCGTGATCATGGGCGGCAGCCGCGGCTGGGGCAATGTCACGGCCGCCGCCGAGTTCAACATCTGGGTCGACCCCGAGGCCGCCGAGGCGGTCTTCTCGGCGGGCATCCGCGACGTCACGCTCGTGCCCCTCGACGCCACGCATGACGCGCCACTCACGATCGAGCACTGCGATCGCTTCCGGCAGATCGGCACTCCCGCGGGGATCGCAACGGATGCCCTCATCCGGCACCGCATCGAGGGCTACCGTGTGCAGGGTGAGACCGGTGCGCCGGTGCACGACGCACTGTGCATCGCGTACCTCGTGCACCCCGAGGTGCTCAGCGACGTTCACGAGTGGCCCATTCACGTCGAGACCCGGGGTGAGCGCACGATCGGCCAGACCGTCATGGATCATCGGCACTGGGCCAGCGAGAAGCCTAACGCTCGCGTGGCCCTGCGCGCAGATGCGCAGATCTTCGCCGACTTTCTCGCAGATGCGTTTGGTGCTTGACAATGTCCCTCGCGCTCGGCCACGCTCAAGTCAATTCATCATTCGTATTACGAATCGAAGGTGCAATGACGCGAGTGCAGGCCGTAGCTCGAGAGCTCGAGCGGCAGATTGTGGCGGGCGATTTCGAGATCGGTTCGCAGCTGCCGACCGAGCCTGAGCTCGCTCTGGCGTTCGGCGTGAGCCGTACGACGATCCGCGGTGCGGTGAGCGAGTTGCAGGCGCGAGGCCTGGTGAGCCGCGAGCAGGGGCGTGGAACCTTCGTGCGCGGCCACGGCGCCGTTCACGTCAACATGCTGCTCGAAGCGAACCTCTCGGTGACCGATGTCATCCGCGGTTCCGGCCGGATCCCGGGCACGACCGGCCTCAGCGTCGATGAGGAGTTCGCGCCGGCCGCTGTGCTGCACGCGCTGCGTCTGCCCGTCGGCACTCGCTGCCTCGTCGTGCGACGCACGAGAACGGCCGACGGGGTTCCCACCACCGACAGCACGGACTATCTGCTCACCGTGCCGAGCCTCCCGCGAATCGAGCAGGCCTATGAACATTCGATCTACGAGCTGCTCGAGGAGACTCACCGTCGACCGGTGAGCTCGGGCACCGCGCGAATCGAAGCGAAGCTGGCGACCGCTGACACGGCCGTCAGGCTCGACGTTCCCGAGGGGTCCGCGATCCTGGTGCTTTCCCAGGTTCACGAACTCGACGACGGAACGCCGGTCATGTACTCCGTCATCTCGCTCCGCAGCGATGTCGTGAACCTCAACGTTCACCGCCGCGGTCGAGCTGATGGCTCGCTCCACGAGAGCGAGATAAGGGCCCATCTACCCGGATGAGCCTGGCTTCACCAGGGACGGCAGTGTCGCCCCACCCCTATCCGAAAACCGAAAGGCATATGCACAATGTCTGAAGCCTCTGCAGAGCCCACTCTGAAGAAGAGCAAGCTCAACCGCAACAATCTGCCGATGACCCTCATCGTCACGCTCATCCCGGTGAGCGTTGCGCTGAACATCGTTGGTGGTTACATCGCATCCGCTCTGCGTCTGCCGGTGTACCTCGACATGATCGGCACCGCTATCTCCGCCATCGTCCTCGGGCCGTGGTGGGGTGCTCTGGTAGGTGTGCTCACGAACACGGGCTCCGCTCTCATCAGCGGTCCGGTGAGCCTGCCGTTCGCTCTCGTCAACGTCGTCGGCGCGCTCCTCTGGGGCTACGGTGTTCGTTCGTGGAAGCTGGGCCGCACCATTCCGCGGTTCTTCCTCCTCAACGTCATCGTCGCCGTGGCGTGCACCATCGTCGCCGCGCCCATCATCGTGCTCGTCTTCGGTGGTGCGACCGGCAACGCTGCTGACGCCCTGACGGGCACGTTCCTCGCGGTCGGTCAGAACCTGGTCGGGTCGGTGTTCTCGTCGAACATCCTCACCTCGCTGGCGGACAAGATCATCGGCGGTTTCGTGGCGCTAGCGATCATCGAAGCGCTACCGAAATCGCTCACCGCGAATATCGACATAGTCAAAGCAACTCCGCTCAAGGGCATCCTGTTCGCGGTTGCGGGAATCGTGATCGGCGTGCTCATCGTCGTCATCTTCCTCGCGATCCAGGCCGGCACCCCCGCCGCGTAGTCGATTCGACACGTCACACCGGGGCGGCGCGGCTCGCGTCGCGTCGCCCCACACTCCGCACCCTGTTCAAGGAGAACCATGCCTGACCCCATCATCCGATTCGAGAACGTCACGTTCTCCTATGCGGGAACAGACGAACCCGCGCTTCACGACATCAGCCTCGAGATCATGCCCGGCGAGTACGTCGCGATTCTCGGGCTCAACGGAGCTGGCAAGACGACTCTCGGCCTCTGCGTCAACGGTGTCGTGCCCACGATGCTCGCGGGCGACCTCGAGGGGTCGGTCACGGTAGGAGGGCTCGACGTAGCGGACTATCCGGTTCGCGAAATGGCCAAGCTCGTCGGCATGGTCTTCGACAACCCCGAGTTCCAGATGAGTCAGATGTCGGCCGAGGAAGAGGTTGCGCTCGGGCTGGAGAACGCGGGAACACCCTACGAGGACATGAAGCGCATCATTCCCGAGACCCTGAAGCTGGTCGGTCTCGAGGGCTTCGAAAGCCGCTCACCCCTCGGCCTCTCGGGCGGTCAGCAGCAGCGTCTCGCCATCGCCGCGGTGCTCGCGATGCACCCCAAGGTTCTCATCATGGACGAGCCGACGTCGAACCTCGACCCCATCGGCAAACAAGAGGTCTTCGACATGGCCGCGAAGCTCAATCGCGAGAACGGCATGACCGTCATCGTCATCGAGCACGAGGTGGAGGTCATGGCTCGCTACGCCGACCGTGTCATCGTTCTCGACCACGGCCGCATCATCATGAACGGCACTCCGCAGGAGATCTTCGGGCGCGCGGAAGAGCTCGCGACTCTCGGGCTGCGAGTTCCTGAGGCTGCCGCGATCGCCGCCATCCTGTCGGCTCGCGGACTGTGGAAGGGTCCCGTGCCGATCACGACCGAGCCCGCCGTCGAGGCCATCACAGAACTACTAGGAGCAAAAAATGGCTGAGCCCAGCACGGTTGCCGATCCGAGCACGATGGACAGGGGCGCGCGAGCCATTGAGATCCGCGGAGCCCGCTACGTCTACCCGACCGGCAACGTCGTCGCCCTCGGGGGGGTCGACCTCAACGTCGACCACGGCGAGATCATCGGCATCATCGGACAGAACGGTTCCGGCAAGACGACGCTCACGAAGCTCTTCAACGGACTGCTCAAGCCCACCGAGGGAACCGTCGTCATCAACGGAGTCAACACGGCCGAGCGCAGCGTGCAGCAGATGGCCGCTCACGTCGGCTACGTGTTCCAGAACCCCAATCACCAGCTGTTCGCTCGCACGGTCGACGACGAGCTGCAGTTCGGACCCCGTAACATCGGCGTTCCCGAGGATGAGATCCGCGCTCGCGTCGACGAGGCGATCGAGTTCTTCGGACTGCACGATGTCAAGGAGGAGCACCCCTACCGGGTGAGCTTCCCGATTCGCAAGCTCGTCGGTATCGCATCGATCTACACGATGCGTCCGCCGATCCTCATCTTCGACGAGCCGTCGACGGGCCAGGACCACAACACGACGAAGATCATCAACGACCTCATGCGCCGACTGCGCGACGAGGGCACGACCGTCGTGTGCGTCTCGCATGACATGCCGTTGCTCGCCGACGTCGTGGAGCGCGTCGTCGTCATGAAGGCGACCGAGATCATCGCCGATGCCTCGCCGCGCGAGGTCTTCGCCGACAAGGCGCTCATGGCGCGCACCAACCTGCAGGCACCGCAGTCGACCGAGATCGCCCTGCAGACCGTCGTCGGTCTCGGCGGGCCGGTCGCGCTGACCCCCCAGGAGCTCGCCGACGACCTCGTCGGCCGCCTCTCGGGCTCGGCACCCGCATCGTCAACCCGCAAGCGATAACCGAGGACTCCACCCATGTCAATGCAAGCAGCTCTCCCCGTCGCACTCATTCCGGGCAACTCGATCATCCACCGGATCAACCCGATCACGAAGATCGTGTGGGTTGTCGGTTACATCGTGCTCGCGTTCGCGACCCAGAACATCATCATCCTCGGCGTCATGGCGGTCTTCGCGTTCATGCTCGCACCGATCGCGGGAATCACGCGTCCCCTGCTCAAGGGCATGCTCATCCTCGTGCCGATCGGCTCGTCGCTCATCGCTCTGCAGATCATCGCGCCCGCGGTCGAGAAACCGTGGACGCCGGCGTGGGAGCTCGGCGGGTTCGTCATCTACACCGACGGGCTCTACTACGGCCTCGTGCTCCTCGGCCGAATCGTGGCCTCGCTCATCATCGCGCTTGTGATGGTCATGACGACGCACCCGAGTGATCTGTTCACCTCGCTCGCGAAGCTCAAGATGCCCTACATCCTGAACTTCATGTCGTCGATGACGCTGCAGCTCATTCCGGTGTTCCAGCGCGAGTTCGGCATCATCATGAGCGCGCAGAAGTCGCGAGGGATGAAGGGCAGCGGGTTCGCCGCGGTGCTGCCGAGCTTCGTGCCGGTGTTCGTCGGCGCGATCGAGCGCGTGCAGCAGCTCGCGATCTCGCTCGAATCGCGTGGCTTCGGTTCCGACGGTCACAAGACGAGCTATCGCCAGGTGCGTGCTCGTCCGCTCGACTGGATCATCGGCGTTCTCGGCTTCGTCGTGCTCATCGGCCTCTCGGTGATCTCGATTCTCAAGGGGCTCTGGAACATCTCCGCGCTGATCACCTTCCCCGGCCCCTTCGTCGCAGGACTCTTCTTCGTCTGCGCGGCGGTCTTCGTCGGCTTCCTCGTGCTCATCGCCGTCTTCTCGTTCAAAAAGTAAAGGAATCACCCCATGTCATCTCTTCCCGACGACCGTCAGCACCACATCCAGGTTGCCGAAGGAGAAGTGGGCAGGTATGTCTTCCTGCCTGGCGACCCCGGTCGCTGCGAACCGATCGCGAGGCTCTTCGACGAGCCCACGCTCGTCGCCAAGAACCGCGAGTACGAGACCTGGACCGGCTACCTCGACGGCGAGAAGGTCTCGGTGACGTCGACGGGCATCGGCTGTCCGTCTGCCGCGATCGCCATGGAGGAGCTCGTCAAGGTCGGCGCGGACACCTTCGTGCGGGTCGGCACCTCGGGATCGATGCAGTTCGACATCAAGCCCGGCACACTCGGCATCGTCTCGGGCGCGATCCGCGACGAGGGCACGTCGAGCCACTACCTGCCGATCGAGTTTCCGGCGGTCGCCGATGTCGACGTGACGCGCGCGCTCGCCGTGGGCGCTCGCAAGACGGGGCGCCCGTACCGCATCGGAATCTCGCAGTCGAAGGACTCCTTCTACGGCCAGCACGAGCCGAGTCGGATGCCTGTGGCCAAGCGCCTCGCCGACCGCTGGGACGCGTGGATGGCCGGGGGTGCGATCTGCTCGGAGATGGAGGCGTCGGCGCTCTACATCGTCGCAGCAACGCTCGGCGTTCGCGCCGGCGGCATCATGATGATTCTCGGCAGTCCCGATATGCGACCCATGACCGAGGACGAGCTCGCGGCGGGCCACATCGACAACCTGCTGCCCGCGGCAATCGAGGGCGTGCGTGAGCTCATCGCGCGCGACCGTGAGGCGGCAGCGGCATGAGCGGGCTCAGCACCGAACGCCAGCACCACCTGCAGCTGCTGCCCGACGAGGTCGGCCGTTACGTGCTGCTGCCCGGGGACCCCGGCCGCTGCGAGCCCATCGCAGCCCTCTTCGACGACGCCGCGCACGTCATGAGCTTTCGCGAGTACACGACCTGGACGGGAACGCTGAACGGCGAGAAGGTCAGCGTCGTCTCCACGGGCATCGGCTGCCCCTCATCGGCCATCGCCATCGAGGAGCTCATCAAGCTGGGCGCCGACACCTTCATTCGCGTGGGAACCTCGGGCGCGATCCAGGAGAACACCCCCGAGGGTCAGCTTGCCGTTGTGACCGCAGCGATTCGCGACGAAGGCACGTCGAGCCACTACCTGCCGATGGAGTTCCCCGCGATCGCCGACTTTCAGGTCGTCGACGCGCTCGCCGAAGCGGCGCGCAACCTCGGGGTCGACTACCGTCTGGGGGTCTCGCAGTCGAAGGACTCCTTCTACGGCGAGGTCGAGCCCGACCGGATGCCCATGGCCGGGATGCTGCACGACCGCTGGAGTGCGTGGCGGGCCGGTGGCGCGATCTGCTCCGAGATGGAGGCGTCGACGATCTTCACGATCGCCGCGATCCACCGTGTTCGCGCGGGTGGGGTGATGCAGATGCACTCGGGCGACGGCGAGGTCAACCGGATGGACCTGCTCTCCACCGCTGTCGAGGCGCTTCGCGTGCTCATCGATCAAGACCGTCGGCACGTCCAGTGGCCGTAAGCGCCGACGTCGCGCGACTCGCCGCGGTCGCACCCGAGTACGTGAAGCAGATGTCGGCGTATCAGCGCCGCAACTTCCTCTTCCTCATGCTCGACGGGGCGACGTTCGCGTTCGCGATCTCCCTGCTCTCCGAGGCGACGATCATCCCGGCCTTCGTGCAGTCGCTCAGCAACAATGCCGTGCTCGTCGGGCTTGTCGCCGCGACCTTCGCGGTCGGCAGGTACCTTCCGCAGCTCGTCGGCGCCCACCTCGTGCGGGGCCGCAAGAAGCGCAAGCCCCTGCTCATGGCGATCGTCATCGCCGAGCGCGTGGGCATCCTCGCGATCGCGATCACGGCCCAGCTCATCGGGCTCGTGCCCCACGGTGTCGTGCTCGTGCTCTTCTTCATCGTGTTCTGCGGCTACGCGATCACGACCGGGCTCATCGGCCCGGTGTACGGGGACTTCGTGGCGAAGGCGCTCACGAAGGGTCGGGGCTGGTACTACGGCTTCGTTCAGCTCATCGGCGGTGTGCTCGGCTTCTCGGCCGCGCTCGTGGGGGAGCACTTCCTGCGCACGCAGGACTTTCCCACCGGCATCCAGTGGTGCTTCTGGCTGTGCTTCGCGCTGTCGTTCGTCTCGATCTTCTTCATCGCGGGCCTCAAGGAGGTCGACTACCCCCACGTCGAGCCGCGGCCGCCGTTCATCGAGACGCTGCGCGAGATTCCGGGGCTGCTGTCGCGGGATGAGTCGTACCGGCGCTTCCTGCTCGCGCGAGCCTTTCTGGCGTTCTCCACGCTGGGCATCGGCTTCGTCGTCGTCGACGGCATCGACCGGGTTCTCAAGACCTCGGATGCCGCGCTGCTCGCCGCGGTCTTCATCCTGTCGCAGGCGCTCCTCGGCTTTCTGCTCGGGCTCGTGGGCAACTACTTCGGCTGGAAGATTGTCATCGTGCTCGGCGGCGTGCTCATCGCCGGCAGCATGGTCGGCGCGGTGTTCGCCGATGATCTCGTCGCGTACATACCGATCCTTGCGGCGCTCGGTGGAGCGAACGCGGTGACGATCATCGGCGATCAGAACATGTCGATCGAGCTCGCCCCCGCGGCCAAGACGAGCCTATACCTCGGCACGACCTCGACGCTGCTCGCACCGTTCTTCATCGCCGGCCCGCTCATCGCCGGGGCGCTGGCTGTGCCCTTCGGCTACTCCTTCGTCTTCATCAGCGCTGCGGTGCTCGCCGTGGTGGGAATCCTGCTCGCTCTGCGCGTGCGAGAGCCGAGATCCGCGGCGGCTCAGGAGTCCGCCATCGGCCAGCCGGGTGCGCTGCCATGACCGCACGCCTTGACCAATGAGAACAAAGGAAACACGAATGCCCTCCGACATCCGTCGCCTCATCATCGACACCGACACCGCCGCCGACGACAGCTTCGCGCTCATCGTCGGGCTGCTGCATCCCAGGGCGAACCTCGAGGCGGTGACGATCGTGGCGGGCAACGTGCCGTTCGAGCAGCAGGTGCAGAACGCGCTTCTCACGATCAAGAAGACGGGTCGCGAGGGTGAGGTGCCCGTGCACCTCGGCGCACGCGTGCCGCTCACGCGGGAGTGGGTCGAGTCCAAGGCGCACGGCGATGGCAAGGGCAACCACGACTTCGAGGCCTCGACGCAGAGTCCGAGCGACGAGGCTGCGGCGCACGCGCTCGTGCGGCTCGTCGACGAGAATCCGGGCGAGATCGATATCATCGCGATCGGCCCGCTCACGAATATCGCGACGGCGGTCATGCTCGACCGTGACTTCGCGAAGAAGGTGCGCGAGCTGTGGATCATGGGCGGATGCGACAACTCGGTGGGCAACGTCACCGCCGCGGCCGAGTACAACTTCTACGTCGACCCCGAGGCGGCCGACATCGTCTTGCGGGCGGGTTTCGAGACCACGATCGCAACCTGGACGCTCACGCTCGCCCAGGCGACCTGGAGCGACGAGCAGCTCGCTGAGATCGCGAAGATCGACAACGACCTCGCGCGCTACTTCACGATCGTCAACAAGCCCAACATCGAGTACAACAAGACCCACGGCATCATGGGCAGCACTCACCCCGACTCGGTCACGGCAATGATGCTCGTGCGCCCCGACCTCGTGAAGGCGCGCAGTCGCAAGTTCGTCGCCGTCGAGACCAAGAGCGACCTGACGCGGGGTTACTCGCTGTTCGATGACCGGCCCGAGCGCAACGCGCCCAACGCCACGATCATCGACGAGATCGACTCGCTCGGCTTCTATGAGGCGTACGTCGAGCTGCTCGAGACCGGCCCCAGGGCCTGAGGCGGAGGGAGCGCACCGTGGCGATCCAGTATCACATCAAGCTCGACGACGGGGATGTCGCGCCCTATGTTCTGCTCCCGGGTGATCCCGGCCGCGTCGAGATCGTTGCGAGCCTGTGGGACGAGGCCCATAAGGTGGCGGAGAATCGCGAGTACGTGACCTACACGGGTGTGTATCGAGGCGCTCCGATCTCCTGCACCTCCACCGGCATCGGCTCGCCCTCGACCGCGATCGCGATGGAAGAACTCGCTCGGGTGGGCGCGCGAACGTTCCTCCGGATCGGCACCGCGGGAACCGTGCAGGACTACGTCGCGAACGGCGACATCGCCATCTTCGATTCGGCGGCGCGCTACGAGGGAACGTCGCACCTCTACGCACCGCCGGAGTTTCCGGCGGTCGCGAGTCACGACGTCGTCGCGGCGTGCATCCAAGCGGGCCTCGAGCTCGGCCTCACGACCCACGTCGGCACGACCCGCTCGGCTGACACGTTCTATGCGGGGCATCCGCGACCCGGCTCGTCCTTCAACGACTACTGGCACTCGTCGTGGAGGGAGAACCTGCACGATCTCAAGCGCATGAACGTCGTCGCCGCCGAGATGGAGGCGAGCGCGATCTTCGTGCTCGCCCGCCTCTGGGGGCTGCGTGCGGGCGGGATCGCCGTCGTGCTCGACAACATGCTCGAGGTCACGGGGGAGTCGGGCAAGTTCGACCCCGAGGCCGGCGTCGATCACTCGGCCCAGCACATCCTGAATCTCGCGCGCATGGGCAGCGAGGCCGTGCGACTGCTGCACGAGCGGGATTCGGCTGCCTGACACCCCGCGCCGGACGAGTGCGCTCTCGTGCCTCTGGACAACCGATTCTGCTCATATGAGCACTTCTGTTCGCGAATGTTGCGATTGGTCGTTTGCCGACCTAGCCTTGGAGTGAGAGGAGATCGCCATGCCGACACGGGAAGACACCGAGCTGCTCACCGTGCGCATCGCCGAGCTCTACTACGACGAGAACAAGACGCAGGATGAGATCGGCGCGCTGCTCGGCGTCACGCGCTGGAAGGTAGGACGGCTGCTCACACAGGCACGCGAACGCGGCATCGTGCGCATCGAGATCGTGCACCCGCGCGCCCGCCGCCTCGGTGTCGAGCGCGAACTCAAAGAGCGATTCCATCTCGTCGACGCGGTCGTCGTGCCCATGGGCGACGATACGAAGGCTCGTGTCGCCACCGCCGCCGCCGACTACCTGACGGCACTTCGCCCGGTGCCCCGCACCCTCGGCATCAGCTGGGGTCGCACGCTCGACGATGTCGCCGATCGCCTGCCGAACGGCTGGGCGCGCGGCACCACCGTCGTGCAGATAAACGGGGGAGTGAGCCTCAATCAGCGCCCCGGCACCGCCGCGACCACGGCAGCCCGCATCGCGCACAAGGCAGGCGGGGAGGCGGTACTGCTTCCCAGCCCAGCGATTCTCGAGCGCCTCGAGACCCGTCTCGCGATCGAAGCCGACCGCACGGTTGCGGGGGTGCTCGAACTGGCCGCATCGGCATCCGTCTACCTCTACAGCGCGGGCGTCGCCGATGGGTCGAGCGTGCTCATCGACAGCGGATACCTGACCCCGGATGACGTCACCGAGCTCGTGCGCAAGGGCGCCGTCGGCGACGTGCTGGGGCGGTACATCGACGCCAACGGAAACCCCGCCGACCCGGGCCTCGATGAGCGTACGGTGGGACTGGAACTGGATCGTCTTCGCAGGGCCGATGCCGCGATTCTCGTGGTCTCGGGCGAGGCGAAGATCCCGGTCACCCGCGCGGTCGTGACGAACGGCCTGTGCAATGTGCTCGTGACCGATGAGAACACGGCTCGTACGCTTCTGGAAGAACGTGCACTAATGGAGGAACTATGACCCTCGAACAATCAGTCGCGCTTGCCCCGGCACAGCGCGCACTGCAACTCATCGGAAGCGACCTCACCGAGAAGAGCCTCAAGCTGCACCTCGACGGGCTGCCCGGAGTGGATGCCGTCGGGCTCGAAGCGCGTGCGGCGTCGTTCGCGACGCGCTCGATCAAGACCACCTCGAAGCTGTGGGCGCTCGACACGATCATCCGCCTCATCGACCTGACGACGCTCGAGGGTGCGGACACCCCCGGCAAGGTGCAGTCACTCGTCGCCAAGGCCCTCAACCCCGACCCCACCGACCAGACGACGCCGCGCGTTGCGGCGGTGTGCGTCTACGGTGACATGGTTCCCTACGCGGTCGAGGCGCTGGGTTCCGCGCACGCGGCCGGTGGCACCGAGGGCATTCAGGTCGCCGCGGTCGCGACTGCCTTTCCCAGCGGCCGTGCCTCGCTCGACGTGAAGCTCGCCGACACGCGCGATGCGGTCGCGGCGGGGGCCGACGAGATCGACATGGTCATCGACCGCGGGGCGTTCCTCTCCGGCCGCTACGGCCTCGTCTTCGACCAGATCGTCGCGGTCAAGGAGGCGTGCCGTCGGGCTGATGGCAGCTACGCCCACCTCAAGGTCATCCTCGAGACCGGTGAGCTGAACACCTACGACAACGTGCGCCGGGCATCCTGGCTCTCGATCCTCGCCGGTGGCGACTTCATCAAGACGTCCACGGGCAAGGTGCAGCCCGCCGCCACCCTGCCGGTGACGCTGCTCATGCTCCAGGTCGTGCGCGACTGGCACCGGCTCACGGGCGAGAAGATCGGGGTGAAGCCCGCGGGCGGCATCCGCGCGTCGAAGGATGCCGTGCGCTACCTCGTCACGGTCGCCGAGACGGTGGGCGAGGAGTGGCTGCGCCCCGAGCTCTTCCGCTTCGGCGCGTCGAGCCTGCTCAACGATGTGCTGCTTCAGCGCCAGCGGATGCTGAGCGGACACTACTCCGGCCCCGACTACCTCACGATCGACTGACTAGTGCCAATTGAGGGATCCCGCAGCGATCGTCTCGTAACCCCGACACCCCGAAACCGTTGGTTGAGTAGCGCGAAGCGCGTATCGAAACCCCGACACCCTGAATCCGTTGGTTGAGTAGCGCGAAGCGCGTATCGAAACCCCTTGAAGGAGAAACAAGATGAGCTTCCTCGATTACGCTCCGGCCCCCGAGTCGAAGGCGATCCTGAACCTCAAGAAGAGCTACGGCCTGTTCATCGACGGCGAGTTCGTCGACGGGCACGGCAAGCCTTTCACCTCGATCTCGCCCGCGGACGAGTCGCCGATCGCGGAGTTCGCCTACGCCGACACGACGGATGTCGACAGGGCGGTTGCGGCGGCACGACGCGCCTACGACAGGACCTGGTCGCGCATGAGCGGCAGCGACCGCGGAAAGTACCTGTTCCG
>JAHBSW010000048.1 GCA_019638935.1 Cryobacterium sp. | reverse complement strand
TTTCGGTTTGCCCGTGGGCGCGGTCGCATCGGCGGGGGCCGCTTTTCCATCGCGCACGCGTTCAGTCTGGCACGGTGCTAAAGTACGGGCGAACCCGCTGCTTGCTCGCAATCGTTTACTAGTCTTTGAGGAAATTTCCTGTGAGTTTTCCGTGGATATCGCACCGACCTGCTGAAATTGACGCGCCCCCATGCGGGGGCGCGCTAGGCTTTCGTCAGGTTTTCGGTCGACACAGCCGCCGACCGTCGATTCACTAACTGATTGGGAGATCCCGTGCTTCGAGCAAACGCTCTTCTTCGCAACGAACCGGTACAGGCGAGGAGCACCGCCCGCTTGACCGCTCTGCTCGACGCCGCTGCCGCGTCGATCGATGCCAGGGGTTTCGAGCTATTGACAACGGCAATGGTCGCCGAGCGCGCGGGTGCCTCGATCGGAACGGTCTACCGCTACTTTCCTGACCGCATCGCGGTGCTCAAGGCAGTGAGCCTTCGCTCGATCGAGCGGTTCTCCGAGGCGGCAAAGAGCGCTATCGCGGGTGCGTCGTCGGACGACTGGCGGTCCGGAGTAGACGCCATTCTCGACGCCCTCGAGAAGTCGTTCCGCTCCGAGCCCGCGTTCGCCTCGCTTCGCTTCGGTGATCCCGTCGACCTTCGGCCGCGCGAAAGCGACACGACCGGTCTTCGCACCGTGATCGATTCGTTCGCGAGCGAGTTCGTCGCGAAGTACGGCGGCGACTCCGCTGCGGTTCTCGCGGAGAAGCTCGAGATCGCCTTCACGATCGCCGACGGCCTCTACGCCCGTGCCTTCACCTTCGACGCGAAGGGCGATGCGAGCATCATTGCGAAGACCCGTGAGGCGGTCCACGCGAACCTTTCCGCGACCCTCTCCCGGTAGCTCGCCCCTCGCTGCGGCGCGGGGGAGTTCGTACCCGAGGTGATCGTGACAGTGGATAGTGCTTGACTGGAACGCACCATGGCCGTGACGACCGCCTAGAACCGACTGGTTCGTACCGCGAGGATTGAGCCGCACCGATGATCGAGTTTCGCTCCGTATCCAAAGAATTCGACGACGGAACGGTTGCGGTCGACGACATCAGCCTGGTCATTCCGGCGCGCCGGGTCACGGTGCTCGTCGGCTCGTCGGGCAGCGGCAAGACGACGCTCCTGCAGATGATCAACCGCATGGTCGAGCCGACCTCGGGGACGATCGAGATCGACGGCGAGAATATCGCGGGTATCGCACCGGTGCCGTTGCGTCGGCGGATCGGGTACGTCATCCAGAACTCGGGGCTGCTGCCGCATCGCACGATCATCGACAACGTCGCGACAGTGCTCTATCTCGAGGGCGTGCGCAAGCCGCAGGCGCACGAGCGTGCGCTCGAGCTCCTCAGCACGGTCGGCCTCGATCACGCTCTCGCGACTCGGTATCCGAGTCAACTCTCCGGAGGCCAGCAGCAGCGGGTGGGAGTCGCGCGCGCCCTCGCGGTGAACCCCAACATCCTGCTCATGGATGAGCCGTTCGGCGCGGTCGACCCCATTGTGCGCGCAGAACTGCAGCAAGAACTCCTGCGCCTGCAGCGCGAGCTCGCCAAGACGATCGTGTTCGTCACCCATGACATCGACGAGGCGTTCCTGCTCGGGGACAACGTCGTCATACTCGGCGAGGGCGCGAAGATCGCGCAGCAGGGATCACCCAGCGAACTGCTCGCCAACCCGGCGACCGAGTTCGTCGCGAGCTTCATCGGGGCAGACCGGGGTCGTCGCGAACTCACCATTCGTCGCGTCAACGGCCGCTCCGTGGTCATCGATGGAACGGGACGACCAGCGGGCGTGCTCGCCGAGACCGATGGGCCCGCGTCGTGAACTGGCTTGTCAACAACCTCGATCTCGTGCTCGAGCTCTCGCTGCAGCACGTGCGCCTTGCTGTGCTCCCGATCGTGCTCGGGTTCGCTCTGTCGTTGCCGATCGGATGGCTCGCGTGGCGGTTTCGTTTCTCGCGCGGTCTCGTGCTCACCGTCATCGGTCTGCTGTACACGATCCCGTCCCTCGCGCTCTTCGTGCTCCTGCCGCCTGCGCTGGGGATCAGCTTTCTCAGCGAGCTCAACGTGACCATCGCCCTCACGGTCTACGCCGTCGCGCTCATGACGCGATCCGTCACCGAGGGCCTGGCGGCGGTCGGGCCGAGTGTGCGGGTGGCGGCCACCGCGATGGGGTACTCGACCTGGGGTCGGTTCTGGCGCGTCGAGTTTCCGCTTGCCGGCCCTGTCATGCTCGCGGGACTTCGCGTCGTCGCCGTGAGCACCGTGAGCCTCGTCACCGTGGGTGTGTTCGTCGGAGTGCGCAGTCTCGGCTACCTCTTCACCGACGGGCTCCAGCGCGGCATCGTGCTCGAGATCGTCACCGGGATCGTCATGACAGTCGTCATCGCACTGCTTCTCGATCTCGTGCTCGTCGTCCTGGGGCGCATCCTCATGCCGTGGCAGAGACTGTTCGCTCCCTCCGCGACCGTGCGCCGACTGCAGACGGCGAGGCCGGCGGCATGAATCTCTTTGTGGATGCGCTCGCGTGGCTGTTCTCGCTGGATCGACTCATCGGCGGCAACTCGATTCCGCAGCGGGTGCTCGAGCACGCCGGTTACACGGTGCTCTCCCTCATCGTGTCGGCGGTCATCGCGATCCCCGTGGGTTTCGCGATCGGACACTTCAGACGCGGACGTGAGGTCACGGTCGCGCTCTCCGGCGCGGCGAGGGCGCTGCCGTCTCTCGGGTTGCTCACGGTGCTCGCGCTGATGCTCGGCCTCGGTGCCGCGCCCGCGGTCGCCGTCATCGTCTTCGTCGTGCTGGGCACCCCCTCGGTGCTCGCCGGCGCATACTCCGGTATCGAATCGGTTGACCCCGCCACCGTCAAGGCAGCGCGAGCCATGGGCATGACCGAGTGGCAGGTGCTCTGGAAGGTCGAAGTACCCCTCGGCCTGCCCCTGCTCGTGGGCGGTCTGCGCAGCGCCGCACTGCAGATCGTCGCCACGGCGACCCTCGCGGCGTACATCGGTCTCGGCGGTCTCGGCAGTTACATTTTCACTGCGATTCCGTTGCGTCAGTATGACGTCATGCTGGGTGGGGCGATACTCATCATGGTGCTTGCGATCGTGATCGACGCTCTGTTCGCCGGTCTCGGCCGTCTTGTCACACCGAGGGGAGTGCGCCATCGTCGCCGCGAAAGCGAGCGTTCACTCGCACTAAGCGCACGTCCAGCACGAGGTACCACCCTGTAAGTAGCGCCAACGAGTTAAGGAGACACGCAATGTCACGAATCCCCAATCGACCACGGCTGGCCCTGGGAGCGGCCGCGCTTGCTGCCGCGCTCACGCTGACCGGTTGCGGCGCGACAGATCCTCTCGCCCCGGCTGATCCGGGTGCCACAGGCACGATTGTCGTCGGCTCGCAGGCGTACTACTCGAACGAGATCGTTGCCGAACTTTACGCCCAGGTGCTCGAAGACGCGGGCTACGACGTCGAACGCCGCTACCAGATCGGTCAGCGCGACGCCTACATTCCCGCGCTCGAGAGCGGTGAGGTCGACGTGTTCCCCGAGTACACGGGCAACCTGCTGCAATTCCTCGAGCCCGGCACGACCTCGACGGATGCGGCGTCGGTCTACTCGGAACTCATCGATGCCCTGCCCGACAACCTGGTGCCGCTTGCATACGCGGCAGCACAGGACGCGGACTCCTACAACATCACCCTCGAGTTCTCGAACCAGTACGGAGTGACGAGCCTCGCCGACCTCGCCGGCGTTCCGGTTCCCATCATCGTGGGGGGCAACCCCGAGCTCGCCGAGCGCCCGTACGGTCCCAAGGGACTGCTCGAGTACTACGGCGTCGAGGTGGAGTTCGTCGCGATCGGCGACAGCGGTGGTCCGCTCACCAAGCAGGCGATCAGCGACGGCACGATCACCATGGGCGACGTCTACTCGGCCGACCCGGATATCGCGACGAGCGACTTCGTCACTCTCGACGACCCGGAGGGCATGTTCCTGGCTCAGAACCTCGTGCCGATCGTCAGCGCCGACCTCGCCGATGACATCCGCGCACTGCTCGATGCCGTCAGCGAGAAGCTCACGACCGATGAGCTCGTGAGCCTCAACCTGCGCAGCACGTCAGAGCAGCTATCGTCGGCGGCGATTGCCACCGCCTGGCTCACCGCGATGGGGCTTCTCGGCTAGCGTCGCGAGCACCCGCGATCGTCGCGGCGTTCGGCGCGGGGATGCTGGCTACTCGGCCTCTTCGAGTGTGTTGGCGTCCCCGTCGCCGGGGCGCTCCATGTGGCGAGCCTGAGAACGCTCGAGCACGAACTTCACCAGCACCACGATCAGGGTGAAGGCAACGATGATGCCGACGAACACGTAGCCCGCCCAGTGCAGTCGCTCGTAGAGCTCGCGGTAGGTTCCTGCCGCTGCCCAGCCGACACTCGCGTACATGGCCGCCCAGATGGTGCACGCGGGCAGCGTCCAGGCCATGAACTTCTTGTAGCTCATCGTGCTCATTCCGACCGTGAGGGGAATGAGCGAGTGGAACACGGGCAGGAACCGCGAGACGAAGACGGCGATGCCACCGCGCCGATCGAGATAGTTCTCGGCCCGGCGCCAGTTGTCGCGACCGATCCAACCACCGACGCGGCTCGCCCGGATCCTGGGGCCGAAGAAGCGACCGAGCCCGAAACCTATGCTCTCGCCCGCCAGGGCCCCGAGAATCGTGATGACGATGAGCGCGGCCCACTCGATCCAGTTCGTGATCCCCGTGCTCGCGATGATGACGACGGTGTCGCCGGGGATGACGAGACCGATGAGCACGGAGGTCTCGAGCATGATCGCGAGGCCCGCCAGGAGTGTGCGCAAGACGGGATCGACTCCCGATACGGTCTCGAGAATCCAATTGAGAATGTCGTTCACGTGGTGGCCCTATGCGAGTGACGGCAACGGTTTAGGTAAGGCGCTGAGCCTATCGCGCCACAGCCGCAAACGTCCCGGGAGCTCAGCGGTGTCGGGGCCATCCGCCCAGGCGGTGACGATCCGGATGCCGTGCAGGGCGTTGAGCGCCCAGATCTCTCTCCCGTCCAGGTCCCCGGGCCGCACGAGCTGCTCGCGCACGGTGAGGCCGAGCGCGAGCGCGAGCGCGATGAGGCTGCGCTCGGTCACGCTCGCGATGCGGGGCAGCTCGTGCGCGACGACGCACAGCTCATCGTCGCTCCACCAGACGAGACTCGTTGTCGCGCCCTCGACGATGTAGCCCTCGGGCGACAGCAGCACCGCATCATCCGCCCCCCGGATCCGCGCCCCCGTGCGGAGCGCCGTCATCGCCTCGAGGTCGGGGCCTTTGACGCGCGGATCGGTGCGCGGATCCTCGCCCGTGTGCGTCGCGAGCGCGATCGAGATCGCGAGCTCCGGCGCCTCGCGGTGCCGGTATCGCAGGTGCGAGCCGCCACCGCGGGAGACGAGCTCTATGCGAGGGAACCACGAACCCTCGGCAGGGATCGCCGCGATGACGGCGCTCCAGAACGGGGTGAGGTCAAGGCCTCCGAAGCCGCGAGCGAGCACGGCGTCGGCGAAACGCGCTCGGTGGAGGTCGAGAGCGAGCGCCCTGCCGTCGTGCACGAGCCACGAGTCCGCCGCTTCGACACTCTCGTCAGCGGGGTCGCAGAAGTCGAGGAGTTCGAGCGCACCGTCGGCCCATCGATACACGGTCGCGCTACTCATAGGGTTAGGTTATGCGCCGTCGGGTTCTCGTGCACACACTCGAGAGCTGGGTCGACCCCGCGGCCGCGTTCGCGACACTGTTCGCCGACCTCGAGCGCGCCTTCTGGCTCGATTCCGGCGCCACCGCGACGACCGGCATGAGCTACCTCGGCACCTGCTCGCGCTGGCTCACCGCGTCGGTCGCGCAGGGCATCGTGACGGAGCATCCCTCGGGCATCGAGCGCGACGGAACCATCTTCGAGACCCTGTCCACCGCCCTCGCCGACCCGATCGAGACCGACCCCGACGCGGGAGCGTTTCAGCTCGGCTGGGTCGGGTGGCTCGGATACGAACTGCACGCCCAGACCATGGGAACGGGCCTCGTGCGGGGGGCGAAGCATCCGGATGCCGCGCTCGCCTGGGTCGACCGGGCGATCGCTTTCGACCACACGGCCGGAATCGTGCGACTACTGGCTCTCGGTGAGTCGTGGTCGGGCGAGCTCGCGGGCTGGCGCGAGACCACGAGCGCGGCACTCGATCGCCTTCCCGCGCGGTTGGACCGCGCGCCCGGTGCGACGCCGGTGCACGACGCCGGCGTGGAGTGGGCGGACACCGACGACGAGTATGTCGCGAAAGTCCGCGCTTGTCAGAAGGCCATTCGCGAGGGTGATGCATACCAGCTCTGCCTGACCACCCAGGCTCGCGTGACCGGCAGCTGGAGCGCCGCCGACCTCTACCTCGACCTGCGCACCTCGAGCCCGACGCACCACGGCGCCTACCTTCGATTCGGCGACGTGTGTCTGCTGAGCGCGACTCCGGAGCAGTTCCTCGCCATCACCCCTGAGCGCGTCATCGAGACGAAACCCATCAAGGGCACACGGCCTCGCGGGCGCACGACCGCCGAAGACGCTCTCCTCCACGCCGAACTGCTGGGCAGCGACAAGGAGCGCGCCGAGAACCTCATGATCGTCGACCTCATGCGCAACGACCTGGGTCGTGTGTGCGAGGTCGGCTCGGTGACGGTGCCGAGCCTGCTCGCGGTCGAGAGCTATGCCCACGTGCACCAGCTCGTGAGCACTGTGCGCGGCCGCCTCGCCGAGGGGGTCACCGTGACGGATGCTGTCGCCGCGTGCTTCCCCGCCGGCTCCATGACCGGCGCGCCGAAGCTCAGCGCCGTGACGATCCTCGATTCGCTCGAGCGGCGCGCCCGGGGAATCTACTCGGGCACCTTCGGCTACTTCTCGCTCGACGGACGTGTGGACCTCGCCATGGTCATCCGCAGCATCGTCCTCGATGCCGACGGGGCGACGATCGGCGCGGGGGGTGGAATCACAGCACTGTCGGTGCCCGAGGAGGAACTCGCCGAGGCGAAGCTGAAGGCGGCGGCGCTGCTGCAGATACTCGCTGGTTGACCAGCGCAAGCACGGCAAAGCACTGCGCCGCGGGTTCGGTACTCTTGTACATCGGGCACTTTGCGTGCCCGTGAGACTTTTGGAGGCTTCAGTTGTCGGAGCAGGACGCGGCAGGGAACGGTTACGACTTCGCGCGCATTCAGGCCAAGTGGCAGGCCATCTGGGATGAGCTCGAGCCCTTCGCCACGCGCGACCCCGACGACCCCCGCCCGCGCAAGTACATCCTCGACATGTTCCCCTACCCCTCGGGCGACCTGCACATGGGTCACGCCGAGGCCTACGCGCTCGGCGACGTCATCGCGCGCTACTGGCGTCAGCAGGGTTTCACCGTGCTGCACCCGATCGGGTGGGATTCCTTCGGTCTGCCGGCGGAGAACGCGGCCATCAAGCGCGGTCTCGACCCCAAGAAGTGGACCTACGAGAACATCGAGCAGCAGAAGAAGGCGATGAAGCAGTACGCGGCATCGTTCGATTGGGATCGCGTGCTGCACACCAGCGACCCCGGTTTCTACAAGTGGAACCAGTGGCTGTTCCTCAAGATGTACGAGCGCGGGCTGGCGTACCGCAAGGCGTCGTGGGTCAACTGGTGCCCGCAGGATCAGACCGTGCTCGCGAACGAGCAGGTCGAGGACGGCAGGTGCGAGCGCTGCGGTGCCTTCGCGGTGAAGAAGAAGCTCACCCAGTGGTACTTCAAGATCACCGACTACGCCGACCGCCTGCTCGATGATCTGGGCCAGCTCGAGGGCACCTGGCCGTCGAAGGTCATCTCGATGCAGCGCAACTGGATCGGCCGCTCGACCGGTGCCGACGTCGACTTCGTCATCGAGGGCCGCGACGAGCCGCTCACGGTCTTCACGACGCGTCCCGACACCCTCTTCGGCGCGACCTTCATGGTCGTCGCGCCCGACTCCGATCTCGCCGCTGAACTAGTCGCGGGGTCGACCCCCGAGGTGCAGGCCGCGTTCGCCGACTACCTCACGCAGGTGCAGAAGTCGACCGAGATCGAGCGACAGGATGCGGGGCGCGAGAAGACGGGTGTGTTCCTCGACCGCTGGGCCATCAATCCGGTCAACGACGAGCGCGTGCCGATCTGGGCCGCGGACTACGTGCTCGCCGACTACGGCCACGGGGCCATCATGGCCGTGCCTGCCCACGACCAGCGCGACCTCGACTTCGCCCTGAAGTTCGAGCTTCCGGTTCGCGTGGTCGTCGACACGAACGCGCCCGTGACGGGGGCGATTCCCGTTGTCGACCCCGAGGCGCCGATCGACGACATTCCGAGCCTCGACCCTCTTGCCACGGGTGTCGCGCTGAACGGCGACGGCCGCATGATCAACTCCGGTCCGCTCGACGGGCTCAGCAAGACGCATGCGATCGCTCGCATGATCGAGATCCTCGAGAAGGACGGCAGGGGGCGCTCCGCGCGCAACTTCCGCATTCGCGACTGGCTCATCTCGAGGCAGCGCTTCTGGGGAACACCCATCCCGATCATCCACGCGGAGAACGGCGACCTCATCCCGGTCGCCGAAGACCAGCTGCCGATCGTGCTGCCCGAGACCGAGGGTCTCGACCTCATGCCCAAGGGCACGTCGCCGCTCGGCGGCGCAGCCGACTGGATCAACACGACCAACCCCGTCGACGGCAGCCCCGCGAAGCGCGACCCCGACACGATGGACACCTTCGTCGACAGCTCGTGGTACTTCCTGCGCTTCCTGAACCCCAACGACGACACACAGGCGTTCGACCCCGCCGAGGCCGAGAAGTGGGCGCCCGTCGACCAGTACGTCGGCGGCGTGACCCACGCCATCCTGCACCTGCTATACGCGCGCTTCATCACCAAGGTGCTCTACGACATGGGCTACGTGTCCTTCACCGAGCCGTTCAGTGCGCTGCTCAACCAGGGCATGGTGCTCATGGACGGCTCGGCGATGAGCAAGTCGAAGGGCAACCTCGTGCGCCTGAGCGACCAGCTTCAGGAGCACGGCGTCGACGCCATCCGCCTGACGATGTCCTTTGCCGGCCCGCCCGAAGACGACATCGACTGGGCGGATGTCTCGCCGCACGGCGCCGAGAAGTTCCTCGCGCGTGCCTGGCGCCTCGCGGGCGACGTCACGAGCGAGCCCGGTGTCGACTGGTCGAAGGGCGACCGGGCGCTGCGCCGTGAGACCCACCGCTTCCTGGCCGATGCGCCCGGCCTCGTCGAGTCGTTCAAGTTCAACGTCGTCGTCGCACGCATCATGGAACTGGTCAACGCGACCCGCAAGGCGATCGACACGGGTGCGGGTGGGGGCGACCCCGCCGTGCGCGAGGCTGTCGAGACCGTCGCGCTCGGCCTCAACCTCTTCGCGCCGTACACCGCCGAGGAGATGTGGGAGACCCTCGGCTACCCGCCCTCGGTCGCCCTCGCCACGTGGCGCAAGGCCGAGCCCGAGCTGCTCGTCGCCGAGTCGGTCGTCTGCGTGGTGCAGATCGACGGCAAGATTCGCGAGAAGTTGACGGTGAGCCCGGATGCGACCGAGGCAGAGCTCGAGGCACTCGCCATGGCATCGCCCAACGTGCAGCGCACTATCGCGGGGCGCGAGATCGTGCGCACGATCGTGCGCGCTCCGAAGATCGTGAGCATCGCGACGAAGTAATGCTCGTCTCATCCGCCGGTCGAATGGTGCGTCGATGTCGTAATTTTCCGCCGGTCGAATGGTGCGTCGATGTTCTAACTTTCCGCTGGTCGAGTAATGCGTCGATGTTTTAGTTTCCCGCTGGTCGAGTAGCGGGCGGAGCCCGCGTATCGAGACCTCAGTACCTCAAGCGATGTCAATCACGTCGAGCATGCGACGCAGCTCGTCCGCATCGACCTGGCCGGGGGCGGATGCTCGGCCGACGGCACCGAAGGTCGCGACCGATCCGAAGGTGCTGGCGGCGATGCGCGACACGACTCCGAGCGCACCCATGGCGATGCTCATGAGTGCCTGGTCGGGGTGCGCCTCCCGCACGTCGAGGGAGACGTCGAGCAGGGCGAGAACGTCGCGCGCGTGCTGCGGCATGACGGCCACCTTGACGACGTCGGGGCCGACCGAGCACATCGCCTCGAAGAGCTCGCGAAGCTGCTGCTTCGGCGGAGTCGCGTCGAAGTCGTGCGCCGAGAGGATCACGCCGATGCCCGCCGCGCGTGCCGAGTCGACGAGACGCGCGACGACGTGCGCGTCGCGGCGGAACTCCACATCGACGAACGCGACGTTGCCCACGTCGATCGCGGCGAGCACGAGCTCGGCATAGGTCTCGTCGTCGACGTCGGCTGAGCCGCCCTCGGTGCGCGTGCGCACGGTGAGCAGCAGCGGATCGGCGAGAATCTCGTCGAGTGCGAACGCGGTAGCCGTGAGCGATTCGGGCGAGAGTTCGTCGAGACCGTCCGCCCGCCACTCGACGATGTCGACGGCGTGGCCGATGGTGTCGGCAGCGGCGTCGAGCACGGCTTCGCCGGTCTCGCCGCTGACGGGCACGATGATGGCGGGTCGCGTGCGGCTGCCGCGGTTCACGGCCAGAAGGTTGGCGTGGTCGTCGCTCATCTCGCCCCCTCCGGGTACCCTCGTGCTGCCCATGGTACTGGGTTGTCAGCACGCTGGTTCCGTGCGGTGCCTCCTGCGTTCGTCTTGTCCTCCACTGCGGCTGCGCATGACCGGTTTACCCAGCAGACCCCCCTCACGCCCGGTACCTGCCGGTCGCCGGAATAGTCTCGCGCCATGCCGCCGGATCCTCTTGCCGCTCGAGCGCATCGCGTGCGCGTGAGCGTCGGTGCAAGTGTCATGCTCGTACTCGTCGCGCTCGGTATCGCGGTGCTCGTCTCGGCGATGTCGGCGGCGGGTGGCACGCGCACGGTGATCGAGGCGCCGGGTTCCGAGCAGAGCACCATCGCTGAGCATCCGGATGCCGTCACCGCCCTGCCGGATTCCTCGGCAGCCACGGAGATCTTCGTGCACATCCTCGGTGAGGTGCGGCGGCCGGGACTCGTCCAACTGCGTGAAGGCGATCGTGTGATCGACGCCGTCGCCGCGGCGGGCGGATACACGGATGCCGCGGACCGCGAGTTTCTCAACCTCGCCCGCTTCGTCAGCGACGGCGAGCAGCTGGTGGTCTTCGCCGAGGGTGAGGCGCCTGCTCAGGCCGCGGGTGCTGCCTCCGGCGGCAGCGGCATCGGCGGCGCGGGCAATGGCAAGGTGAACCTCAACCTCGCCGATCTGACAACTCTGCAGACCCTGCCGCGCGTCGGCCCCGCATTGGCAGAGCGCATTCTCCAGTGGCGTGAGCTCAACGGCCGCTTTCGTTCGATCGAGGATCTCATGAGCGTCTCGGGAATCGGGGAGAAGACCTTCGCGGGTCTGCGCGAGCTCGTGACGGTGTGAACCGGTGCCTCGTGTGTCGTCGCGCGGGCCGACCCTCGCGGCCGATCGGCTCAGCCCGTGGCCGCCGATCGACGCCCGGCTCGCCGTTCCCGTCGCTGTCGCGTGGGCCGTCCTCGCCGTGTGTGTGGCGATTCCCGGCGCGCTCACGTTCGTGGCGGTTGCCGCGTGGGTGACGGCGGGAACGAGCGCGACAGTCGCGCTGGCGCTCGCACGCTGGCGACGCGTGCTGGTCGCGGCATCCCTCATCCTCGGCATCACGGCGCTGCTGGTGACAGCGGCAGCAGCGCAGGCTCCGAAGCGCAGCCCGGCCATGCTCGAGGAGGCCGCCAAAGCCGGCCGCTTCGTGCGTGTCGAGCTCGTGCTCGATCAGACGGTCAGCGGCGCGAGCGACCGCGTGCGGGCAACCATCGTCGCGGCAACGATGGGGGACGCCCGGCTCGAGTCGATCGCCGCTCCCGCCGTCGTGTTCGGGTGGAACGCCGCCGACGGCTGCTGCGGGCTCGGCGCCACGATTCACCTGGCCGGCACGCTGCGCACCACCGAGCCGGGCGATGGTGCGGCGTTCCTGATCTTCGCCCGCGGAAGGGCCGAGGTGACGGATGCACCGCCCTGGTACCTCGACTGGGCGAATGACGTGCGGGCGAGCTTTCGCGAGGCATCCGACGCACTGCCGGGTGATGGCGGCGACCTGCTCGGCGGTCTCGCGATCGGTGACACGAGCGCGGTCTCGCCCTCGCTGAACCGGGCCATGATCGATACGGCGCTGAGCCACCTCACCGCGGTCTCGGGAGCGAACTGCGCCGTCGTCGTCGGGATCGTGATGGCGCTTGGCGCCGCGGCCGGACTCTCCCGCCGCGCTCGCATCGGCATCGCCCTCGTCACACTGCTCGCGTTCGTGGTGCTCGTCACGCCCGAGGCCAGCGTCGTGCGAGCGGCGACGATGGCGACCGTCGTGCTCCTCTCGCTCGGCAGCGGCAGACCGGTGCGCGGCATCCCGGTGCTGGCCCTCGCGGTCGCAGTGCTGCTCGTCATCGACCCGTGGTGGTGTCGCAGCTTCGGGTTCGTGCTGTCGGTGCTCGCCACGGCGGGGCTGCTCATCCTTGCGCCCGTGCTCGCCCAGGTGTTGGGGCGCTGGATGCCGACTCCGCTCGCTCTCGTGCTCGCGATCCCGCTCTCGGCGCAGCTCGCCTGCCAGCCCGTGCTCATCCTGCTCACGCCCGCCATTCCGGTCTACGGTGTGCTCGCGAACGTGCTCGCCGCGCCCGCTGCTCCCCTCGCGACCGTGGTCGGACTGCTCGCCTGCGTGGGGCTCTCGGTGCTCGAACCCCTCGGCGCGATGCTCACGGGTGTTGCCTGGGTTCCGTCGGCGTGGATCGCGGCGGTCGCGCGGTTCTGCGCCTCGCTGCCTGCCGCTCAAGCTCCCTGGGTCGAGGGCGTCGTCGGTGTGCTGCTGGCGATCGGTCTCGTCGCGCTCATCGTGCGCGCCGCCACGCGAGACCGTCGGGCCACTGCCGTTCTCGGGGCGGCCCTCGTGCTCTACCTCGCGATCGTCGCCGGGCTCGACTGGGGCCGGCGCAGCGGGCTCCCCGGCGACTGGCAGCTCGCGGCGTGCCCCATTGGTCAGGGCGATGCGATGCTCGTGCGCAGTGCGGGCAGGGTTGCTCTCATCGACACCGGTCCCGACCCCGAGCTGCTCGCCGACTGTCTGGACCGCCTCGGCATCGCCCACATCGACCTGCTCGTGCTCTCGCACTACGACCTCGACCATGTCGGCGGCACCTCCGCGGTTCACGGTCGCGTGACGCAGGCGGTCGTGGGGAACCCGGGAACGGATGCCGGAGCGCAGCAGGTGCTCCGCGACCTCGCCGGGACGGGCGCGCGCGTCGACACGGTGGAGCGCGGCGCCACCGGCCACCTCGGGGAGCTGCGCTGGCGCGTGCTGTGGCCCGCGGCATCCCTCCGGGTCGAACCCGGCAATGACGCGAGCGTCGTGGTCGCCTTCGAGGGCGTGGGGGAGTGCGCCGATGGATGCCTGAGCTCGATCTTTCTCGGCGACCTCGGCGAACGCGCGCAGGCCCGGCTGCTCGCGATCGCTCACCCCCAGCCGGTGGCGGTCGTCAAGGTGTCGCATCACGGGTCAAGGGACCAGAGCGAGCGGCTCTACGAGCGGCTCGCCGCCCAGGTCGGGCTCATCGGTGTGGGGGAGAACCGCTACGGGCATCCGACCCAGAGCATCCTTGAGGTTCTGGGCCGAACCGGCACGACCGTCGCGCGCACCGACACCCAGGGGTTGCTGCTCGTGTCGCCCCGACCCGATGGGTTGATCGCACTCTGGACGGAGCGAAACCCGCTGGTTGATCGCACTCCGGACGGAGTGAAATCCGCTGGTCGAGTAGCCGACGTAGTCGGCGTATCGAGACATCACCTCTCCGCGACGGCGGTTCCCGTTAGGCTGATTCCGCACAGTCAGTGAGTGTGAAAAGGGGGAATCCGATGGCAGCAAGAGCGACCCCATCGAAGACCCCGGCGAAGCCCAGGGTCTCGATCGAGCAGGTACCGTGGAACAGGGTGCGGCCCGCACCGATCATCCTCGTGTCCGGCCCGGAGGCGTTTCTCGCCGACCGCGCTGTTTCCCGCCTGCGCGAGCTTCTGCGCGCCGAGGACCCCGCTCTCGAGGTCAGCGATCTCGAGGCCGACAACTACGCGAACGGCGAGCTCGCCACGCTCGCGAGCCCATCGCTGTTCGGCGAGCCACGACTGATTCGCGTCGCCAACGTGGAGAAGTGCAATGACGCCTTCCTCGATGAGGCGCTGCGCTACATCGAGAACCCCGCGCAGGACACCTACCTCGTGCTGCGGCACGGCGGCGGCGTTCGCGGCAAGAAGCTGCTCGACGCGATTCGCGCGGGGCAGGGCGGTGGGATCGAGGTTCCGTGTCTCGAACTCAAGCGCGAGGCCGACAAGCACGATTTCGTGGGCGCCGAGTTCTCGACCGCCGACCGTCGTGTCACTCCGGGTGCGGTGCGCGCGCTCGTCTCCGCGTTCGCCGACGACCTCGCCGAGCTGGCCGCCGCGGTGCGCCAGCTGCTTGCCGACTCGAGTGGCGACGTGACCGAGAGCACGGTCGAGCGCTACTACTCGGGTCGTGTCGAGACGAACGCGTTCCGTGTCGCGGATACGGCTATCGCAGGACGCGGGGGAGAGGCGCTCGGCCTGCTCCGGCACGCGCTCGCCTCGGGCGCCGACCCGGTGCCCGTCGTGGCGGCGTTCGCGAGCAAGCTGCGCACGATGGCGAAGGTCGCGGGTTCGCGCGGTCGTTCAGGAGAACTGGCGAGCAAACTCGGGCTTGCACCGTGGCAGGTCGAGCGGGCTCAGCGCGACCTGCAGGGCTGGACCGAGGAGGGCCTTGCGCGCTCGATCGAGTTCATCGCCGAGACGGATGCTCAGGTCAAGGGCGCCGGTCGCGACCCGGTGTTCGCGCTGGAGCGCATGGTTTCGATGATCAGCGCGCGTGGCGCTGTGCGCCAATATTGAGCTGTTCGCGCCGGCGGATGCTCCTCCACACGGCGGGAGAGCCTGAAGAAGCGCACAGCGGCCACAGAGAATTCAACAAATACTGCTAGCAGTATTGAATGCTACAGTATGGCCATGAAAACGACGTTCGACTTGCCCGAGTGGCTTGTCGAGGACATTAAACGACTCGCGCGGTCGCGCAGAACGACTGCTCGAAACATTGTTCAGCAGTCACTCGTGCGCACTCTGCGCGAGAACGAGAATGACCAGCAGTTCGTATTGCAGGATGCGAGCACACCTGGGTGGCAGTCGATGCGTCCGGAGCTTCGGGGGGTACCGCTCCACGAGCTCGTGCTGAAGTCCTATGAGGATCGTGTGTGAGCCATGCGTGCCGTTGACACGAACGTTCTCGTGTACGCGTTCTTTTCCGACTCGCCGTTTCACGACGCGGCGACCCGTGCGGTGCAGGGGCTTGCCGAGAGCCCGGTGCCGTGGGCGATTCCGTGGCCGTGCATTCACGAGTTCTACGGGGTCGTGACGAATCCGAAGATCTTCGACACCCCGAAGCTTCCTGCGCGTGCACGATCGCAGATCAACGAGTGGCTGCGGTCACCGTCGCTGCAGCTTCTTGCCGAGACTCCGCAGCATTGGTCTCTGCTCCAAGAACTGCTCAGTGGCGGCGGGGTTGCGGGCCCAGCCGTGCACGACGCGCGGATCGCGGCGCTATGCCTCACCCATGGTGTGACGGAACTCCTCACTCAGGATCGCGACTTCAGCAAGTTTCCGAAGCTGAAGCTCCTCAGCCTCATGAACTGAGTATCGCTTGCAAGAACCCTCGCGATGAGTGACGCGCGAGCACGGCGCTATCTGAAGAGGCGACGCCGTTCAAAAAATTAGGTGCCTAGAGCCCAGCGACCTTGCTGGCGAGCGCCGACTTGCGGTTCGCCGCCTGGTTCTTGTGAATGACGCCCTTGCTGGCGGCCTTGTCGAGCTTGCGGGCGGCAACGCGAAGCGCAGCCGCAGCCTTGTCGGCGTCGCCAGCGGTGACAGCCTCGCGGGTGGCGCGAACGGCGGTCTTGAGCTCGCTCTTGACGGCCTTGTTGCGCTCCGTCGCCTTGCGGTTGGTGCCGATGCGCTTGATCTGCGACTTGATGTTTGCCACGAAAGAAACCTTCTTGTGCTGGTGAGGTGTGGTGAAAAATCTGGGCCGAGCAGAGCGTGGGAAACGCTCACAGCCAACGGCATACTCTATCAGCTCCCGCCTCGAAATCGACAATCGGCCGCGAACGTGCGGTGAGGGCCGCAGCCGAGGCCGCGACCCTCACCAGTGCAGTCGACTCTAGCTGTCGGCCTTGGCTGCCTTGGCGGCGGCCGCCTCGTCGGCGTCGAGCTTCTCCATCTCGGCTGCGCGAGCGGCACCCGGGATCCAGCCCTTGTTGACGACGCGCACCTGCCACGCCCACGCCGCGACCACGAGCACGACAGCGATCACGATCGTGAGGATCACGCCGATGACCGTGTTGCCGGTGAGCAGTGACGACCCGATGAGGATGCCGAACCAACCGAAGTCGGCATCGCCGAAGGTCGTGTTCCCCGCTCCCAGAACGGCACCCATGACGAGCATGAGGAACGCCGGGAGGATCGTGATGATGATGCCGTTGACGAACGCGCCGAGGAA
>JAHBSW010000047.1 GCA_019638935.1 Cryobacterium sp. | reverse complement strand
GGCGCGCATGCGGGACACGGCGGCCGCGCACCGCGCGGCGCGCGGGCTCCGCAAGCGCGGCGCCGGCCGCGCGCTGACGACCGCCAGCGACGAGTACCGCGGCATCGAGACGGGTGCGCGGCGGCGCTGGGGCCGCCTGCCGGAGACGCCCGAGAGCGTCGAGCCGTGGGCGGCGTCGGTGGCGCAGCACGAGGCCGACCGCGATCCGCGCGCGGCCGAGACACGGGAGCGCGCCGACAACGCCCGGCAGGAGCAGCAGCGCCTCGCCGCACGCCAGGCGCAGGAGCGCACGAGCCTCCGCCGGCGGCTGCTCGGCGACCGCGTACCGAGCCGGCCCGGAGCCGAGGCCGCCCGGTGGCGGGCGCGCGCAGAGGCCGCCCGAGGCGACCTGACCGCGATCGAGGCCCTGCCGCCCGTCGAGGCGGCCGCCCTGATCCGGGCCCGCGCCGAGCGGGAGCAGGCCCAGCGTGAGGCCGCCGAGCGCGCCCTGGCCGCACGCGAGGCCCGCGCCACCCAGCTCCACGACTTCACCCGCGACCGCCACCGGCACAGCCCGGCCAGCGGACCCGACTTCGGGCCGAGCCTGTAGCGACGCGCTCAGGGGCGAGGTGCCGCGCCACTCCCCCGACGACTACCCACGGCGACCGGGCGGGAGCAGTCCGCGGGAGCGGGTGCGGACGAGCCAGCCCTGCGCGGTGGCATGGGCGACGCCGTTGATCTTCGCCATCGTGACCGCCGGCGCCGGGTCGCCCTGCGCGGAGAGCTTGCCGTACTGGAGGGCGACGAGTTCGTAGAAGTCGGGGGTGCGCTTCGGGTTCCCGAGCGGCTTGAGCAGATCGCGCTCGCTGATCTTCCGGCCGGAGGGCAGCACGATCTTGCCGCCGGTGATGGTCACCGTGCGCTTCATGGCGAACAGGCGCTCGTTGATCGCCGCCTCGATGCGCGCGGTCGGCAGGGCGCGGAGGTCTTGGCTGGAGACGGGATCGCCCGGCCGCCACGGGAGGTAGACGACCCCGGTGATGCGCACCTCCTCGGGCACGGCGAACTGCTGGCGCTGGAGACGGATGAACACGCGGGTCGCGGTGGCCGTGTGCTCGATGTAGCGCCAGCGCCCGTCGATCGTCTCGTTCTGCTCCGAGTCGAGCTGCGCCTGCCGGTCGGTCTCGGTCGTCATCTGGTCGTTGTAGCCCAGGAGCGCGTCGATCTGCGCGCTGGCGTCGTCGTCCCGCTCGCCGGGGAACCGGGTCGGCAAATGCCAGCCGTCCGGCAGATCGGCCGAGACGATGAGCCCGTCATAGGACTGATCGCCGGGGCGTCGCGGGGCTGCGGTCACATCCCGAGTGTACCGAGCGACACGAACAACTAAAACTCTTGCTGTGATTGGCGTGTTGGTCTAATCTAAGATGACAGCAACGATTGCGGCTGTCATTGTAGATGCGAAGGAGGCCGTGATGGGTCAGAGCGCATCCCCCCTCGACGCTCGGGAGCCCGAGCGCCTGTTCTACTCCGAGGAGGAGACGGCGGCGCTGCTCGGCATCCACCGCACGACGCTGCGCACCCTCGCCCTGGCGGGCCAGGCCCCGGTGGAGCCGATTCGGCTCACCCGGCACAAGCGCGTCTACCGCCGCATCGACGTGCAGCGCCTCGCGGGGCTGGAGCAGTAGGCGGCCGGCATGGGAAGCATCGAGGCATACGACACGTCCAAGGGCCGCCGCTACCGCGCGCTCTACCGGCGCCCCGACAAGAAGCAGACGCAGAAGCGCGGCTTCACGACGAAGAAGGCGGCCGAGCTGTTCCTGGCGACCACGGAGGTCGACATCGCCCAGGGCCGCTACCTCGACCCCTCGCGGGCACGGGTGACCGTGGCCGAATGGCTCACCACCTGGCTCGCCGCCCGCGGCGACCTCCGGGCGACGACCCGCAGCCGGGTCGAGAACATCATCGACAAGCACATCGTCCCCGAGCTGGGGAAGATCCCGATCGGTGACCTCACGCGACTGCGCGTGCAGGAATGGGCCTCGGCGCTCCCCGGCGCCCCCGCCACGGTGCGGAAGATCGTCAACGTCCTCTCCGGCTCCCTCCGGTTCGCGGTCGAGGACGAGCGCCTGCCGTCCAACCCCGCCCACCGGCTCAAGCTCCCGAAGCCGACCAAGACCCGCAAGCGGTACCTGTCCCACGATCAGGTCGCCGCGCTCGCCAAGGCCATTGACGAGACGAAGGACGGCCGCGACTACGGCTACGGCCTCGTCGTGCTGGTGCTCGCCTACTGCGGTCTGCGCTGGGGCGAGCTGTCCGGGCTCCGCATCCGTGACCTCGACCTGGACGCGAAGCACCCGCGGCTCACCGTCGAGCAAACCGTCGTGGCCGACAAGGGCTATCAGCGCATCGAGCCGCCGAAGGACTACGAGCACCGGAGCATCCCGATCCCGGCGTTCCTCGTCGGGCTGCTGCGCGCGCAGATCGCCGGGCGTTCCGGCGACGCCCCGGTGTTCTACGGCATCCGTACCGGCACCTGGCTTCGCAACCACGTCTACCGGGTCGGCTGGTTCGATGACGCCGCAGCCGCCGTCGGGATCAAGGGCCTCACCCCGCACGAGATGCGGCACACCGCCGCCTCCCTCGCGGTCAGCGCCGGCGCGAACGTCAAGGCCGTCCAGAGGATGCTCGGGCACGCCTCCGCCGCCGTCACGCTCGACGTGTACGCCGACCTGTTCGATGACGACCTCGACGGTGTTGCCACGGCGCTCAATCTCGCGGCGATGCAATCAGATGTTGCCAATCTGTTGCCAAAAGCCGCATAGAGCCCTTCCACCGCCCGTCAGCAGAAACGCGAAAACCCCCGGATGACCGGGGGTTTTCCTGTTGGTGACCCCAGCGGGATTCGAACCCGCGTTACCGCCGTGAGAGGGCGGCGTACTAGGCCGCTATACGATGGGGCCGTACTGCACAACTCATAGAGTATGCCACACGGGTGGAATGCCAACCAAAACGGTTACCTGCACTAAACTCAGCAACGGCACACTCGCTGCCATACACACTTTGCCCCGTAGAAAGACCACAGCCTCGGTCGTCTCGTGGCGTGAGCACCACCGCCGAAGAAGAGAGAAGTAATGTTCCGCATCGCCTCGTCAAAGAAGCTGCTCGCCGTCGCAGCGCTGGTCCCGGTTGCCCTGCTGCTCGCCGGTTGCTCGATCTTCGCGTCCGGCCCCGAGCGCGGGGTCGACGGCCAGGTGCTGGAGCGCTCCGAGCTCGCCGCGCGTGACCTGATCGTCGGTGACTGCTTCTCCTTCGACTCCCCCGACGGCAGCACCGTCGCCGAGGTGTTCGTCATCCCCTGCACCGAGCAGCACGACTACGTGGTGCTCGAGCAGGGCTCACTCGGTGCGGGTGACATCGCATCGCAGGGGTTGCAGAAAGCCGTGTCGACCGCCTGCGAAGACACCTTCGACGCGTTCAAGCACGCCAACACCGCCGACGAGCGCCCCCGCCAGCAGTTCCTGCTCTTCCCTCTCGACGACAACAAGCCCGAGGGCGACCACGCATACTCGTGCGCTGCGACCGACCCGAGCGGACTCGGGCTGACGGTTTCGGCGAACTCCTAGTCCGCCCGCTGCTCCGGCGCGAAGACGCGCAGCGCACCCGAGACGATCTCCAGTTCGAGGGGCAGCGGCGCGATGCGCTCGCCGTCGGCGTAGGCGACGACCGTGTCGGCGTGAACCGTGACTCGGCGTGACCGCACGATTCGCACGCGCGGGTCGCTCACGTGCGTGCCCTTGAACACGCGCGGAAAGATGCGCAGGAAGGCGATCCGCGACAGCGGCTGCACGATGAGAACGTCGAAGAGGCCGTCGTCGAGCAGGGCATCGGGGGTCACGAGCATACCCCCGCCGAACGAGGTGTTGTTCGCCACCGCGACGAGCATCGCCCTCGTCTCGATCGTCTCGTCATCGAGTTCGATTCGGTAGTGGATCGGGGTGAGCGCAGCGAGTTCGCGCAGCAGCGCGAGGTTGTAGCGCTGCCGTCCCTTCGGCCACCGCATCTGGTTGGCGCGCTCGTTGACGATCGCGTCGAACCCGGCCGAGAAGATGCAGGCGAACCAGCGGTCGGCACCATCGCCCCGGATGCGCCCCGCGTCGATCACGCGAGGTTCACGCTCGAGCGACTCCAGCAGCTGGTTCATCGCCGCTTCCGCGTTACTGATCGCGATGCCGAGCCCGCGCGCGAGATCGTTGCCCGTTCCGGTCGGCACGATCCCGAGTGGAATCCTGGTTCCCGCGACGACGTTCGCGCCGAGGTGCGCCATGCCGTCACCGCCGACGACCACGAGCGCATCGTGCTTCCCGATGACCGCGCGAGTCGACTCCCAGAGCGATTCCCCGTCGGGCTCGACGAGCGTGGTGACCTCGTAGCCCGCACCGCGCAGCGTCTGCACGACCACGTCTCCGACATCCGCCCCCCTGCCGAACGAGGCGCGCGGATTGATAGCGACGGCGATGCGCTGCGGCTTCTTCGACATCCCCCGATTATGGCGGCATTCAGGCCGCACCGACGTGCATAACTAGACTCGTTTCATGCGAATCACCAAGCACGAGCACGCGTGCCTCGAGATCGAGCACTCGGGCGACACCCTCGTCATCGACCCGGGCGGCTACACGACCCTGCTCGTGGGCGTGACCAACGTCATCGGAATCGTCATCACGCACGAGCACGCCGACCACTGGTCCGAGGATCAGCTCGAGCACCTCATCAAGTCCAGCCCGGACGTGCGCATCTTCGGGCCCTCGGGGGTTGCCGCGGCCGCCGTCAGGTTTCCGATCGAGACCGTCGAGGCGGGGGACACGATCGACCTCGACCCGTTCACCCTCACGTTCTTCGGCGGCAAGCACGCCGTCATCCACGAGTCGATCCCTCTCGTCGACAACCTCGGCGTGCTCGTCAACGAGACCCTCTACTACGCCGGCGACTCGTACACGATCCCGGATGTCGCGGTCGACACCCTTGCCGTTCCCGCGGGCGCCCCGTGGCTGAAGATCGGCGACGTGATGGACTACGTCACCGCCGTAGCCCCGAAGCGGTCGTTCCCCGTGCACGAGATGGTGCTCTCCACGATCGGGAAATCGCTCTCCAACGCTCGCATCAAGAGCGCCACCGAGGCCGCCGGCGGCGAGTTCTTCGCGCTGCAGCCCGGGGAGGACATCGATGTTTGAGGCATTGCAGGAGTTCACCGCCTCATTGCCCGGAGCGATCCAGTGGCTCGGCGTCATCCTCATCGGGGCGATCCCGTTCATCGAGTCGTACTTCGGCTCGGCCATCGGGATCATCGCCGGCATCGATCCCGTCGTCGCGACCGTCGCCGCGATCATCGGCAACACCCTGAGCATGCTCGCGTTCGTCTTCAGCGCACACAAGATTCGCGAGCGCGTCACCCGTGACAAAGAGCCCGCCGAATCGTCTCCGCGTCGCGAGAGACTGCGTGCCGCCTTCAACCGCTGGGGAGTGCCCGGCGTGAGCCTGCTCTGTCAGACGATCCTGCCCAGCCAGATCACCGCCGGCGCCATGGTGTCGTTCGGGGCGAAGACGAACGCCGTCATTCTGTGGCAGACCATCTCGATCATCCTGTGGGGTGTCGCGTTCGGTCTGCTGACGGCGCTCGGCTTCAGCCTCATCACGGGGGCTTAGTCCGCTACGCGGACTGCAGCACCTCCGACTCGAGACGCGCGTAGCTCGTCTCCATCCCGTCGACCATTCCCGTCGCAAGCACCATGTCGCGAACCTCGGCACTCGGGTAAGTGATGAGGATCGAGAGGAGCGTTCCCCCCTCGACCGGCGTGAGCGTCATCTCGTTCGTCGTGCCGGGGCCCTCCATGCCGATCATGCTCTCGGTCGTGACGGAGCGATACGGCTCATCCGACTCGAGAAGTTCGCCGGTGAACCCGAAGCGGCCTTCGCCGTTGGCGTCCTCCCACTCGTAGCGGTAGGAGTCGCCCACCTTCGTGGCGAGTTCGCAGACAGGCATCGTCCAGCCATCCGGACCCAGCAGCCACCGCTTGACGAGCTCGGCATCGTTGTGGGCGTTCCAGACCTGATCGGGGGTGCCACGGATGACGCGGCTCACCCGCACCTGCGTATCGCTGAGAATCTGCGACTCGGTCGCGCGACCCGCCGCAAACGAGGCGAGGTCTTCGACAACCTGGTCGATCTGCGACATGGCCGAGAGCGTGCCCTCCTCCATCCCCATCTCGAGCAGCTGCTCGAGCTCATCGGCTGAGTTGAAGTGGGTGACCATCGTCAGTCGTGAACCGGTGTCGGTGGCTTCGAAATTGAAGACCATGCGCATGTTCGGCATCTCGGTGTTCGGCTCACCGTCGTCTCCGGCGAAGCCGTCTTTGACCTCGAACGAGTGCGGAGCGTCGACAGCGAGGAACTCCCAGTAGCCCGTGGACTTCTCGCCGTCGGGGCCGGTCATGTAGTACTGCGACTTGCCGCCGACCGCCATATCGTGGCGGGTGAAGGTGGCGGGCCACTCGACGGGTCCCCAGAACTTCTCGATCTGCCGGGGGTCGGCATAGGCATCCCACAGGCGACGGAGCGGCACGGCGAAGTCGGCGACGATGGTCATCGTGACGGCCTCGGGATCTTTGTGCACGGATGTAACAGGCATGACTTACCTTTCGTGGAGGTTATCTATCGTCGGCGAGCAGAGCGTCAAGCCGCTCCACACGACCGCGCCAGATCTGCTCGTAGCTGTCGAGCAGTCTCTGTGCGCGGGCGATCGCCTCGGGGTTGGCGCGGACGAAGCGTTCTCGCCCGCGGGGGTGCTTGTTCACGAGTCCCGCTTTCTCGAGCACACTCACGTGCTTCTGCACCGCCGCAAACGACATGTCGTAGGCCGCGGCGAGCTGCGACACGGTCGCTTCGCTCCCGAGGGTGCGGCGAACGATGTCCCGGCGCGTCGCATCCGCGAGCGCTTGGAACATACGATCGACGTCGCCGTCGCTCAGCTCGGTGAGAGTGGATTCATATACAACCATTTGGTTGTACATTACGCCGCAGGCGCGCAAAAGTCAACGCTCTGGCTCCGCTTAACAGGGAACTCTGTTGCCACAGGGAGGTGCGGTGCAGATTCGCCTCTGCTCAGCGCATCCGAGCGCGCCTGTCCGGCGAGGTCTAGTCGACAGTCGGCACAGCATCCTTCGGCAGCTTGCGCACCTTCGCCCGGCGGCGGCGACGCTCGGGAATCATGGACCGCATCTCATCGAGCCTGCCGAAGCAGAGCAGGCGGTCGCCCGCTTCGAGCACGGTGCCGCGACGGGGATTCGGGATGACGGAGGTGCCCCTGTGCAGCGTGAGCACCGTGATGTCCCGGTCGCGCAGTCCCGAGTCCTCGAGCGTCTTGCCGACGAAGTCACCGTTGCCGTGCACAAGGATCTCGGCGACGCCGTACCCCGTCGACACGCTGAGCCGCTGACGCACGTCGATGTCGGGGAACGCGATGCGGTCGGCGATGTGGTCGATGATGGCGCCCGCGACGTCGAGGTTTGTGGCCGCCTCGATGCCCTGAAGCCCCGGCGACGAGTTGACCTCCATGACGAGAGGCCCATCGGCACCCTCGAGCATGTCGACACCGGCGACCTTGAGCCCCATGATCTGCGCCGAGCGAACCGCCGTCTGCTCGTACTCGGGGCTGAGCTCCACGCGCTCGACCGTTCCGCCCCGGTGCACGTTCGACCGGAACTCGTCGCCGCGAGCCGTACGCCGCATCGCCGCCACGACGCGGTCACCCACGACGAGGGCACGGATGTCGCGGCCCCTGCTCTCGCTCACGAAGTGCTGAATCAGCACGTTCTGGTTGGTGGAGTGCAGTGTCTCGATGATGGCCTCGGCCGTCTTCACCTCGGGCGCGAGGATGACGCCGATCCCCTGGGTTCCCTCGAGCAGCTTGATGACGACGGGCGCTCCCCCGACGCGCTCGATGGCGGGACGCACGTCCGCGCGGTTGCGCACGAACGCCGTCGCCGGCATCCCGATGTGGTGGCGGGACAGGATCTGCGTCGCGCGAAGCTTGTCACGCGCGTTCGTGATGCCGTTCGCGGTGTTGGGGGTGTAGACATCCATCTGCTCGAACTGACGCACCACGGCCGTGCCGAAGTAGGTGATCGAGGCGCCGATTCGCGGAATGATCGCGTCGTAGTCGCTCAGCGGGCGACCACGGTACTGCAGATCGGGCTCGGCCCCCGAGAGGTCGATCGCGAAACGTAGAGTGTTGAGCACCCGCACCGTGTGCCCGCGCTGGGTCGCCGCAGCGACCAGACGCAGCGTGGAATACGCCTGTGGCGCGCGCGACAGTATCGCCAGTTTCATGGGGTGCCTCTGCCAAGATGGTGAAGTGAGCAAGCCCTCTCATTCAACCACCCTGGCGGGCTGGCGAGAATGGGTGCAGCTGCCCGAAATCGGTGTTCCCTGGATCAAGGCGAAGCTTGACACGGGGGCACGCACCTCCTCGATCCACGCCTACGAGATCACGCCGTTCACACGCGACGGCGAGGAGTGGGTGCGCTTCATGGTTCGACCGTGGCAGAAGTCGGCGGAAGACGCGGTCATGGTCGAGTGCCGCGTGCACGACCGCCGCAGCGTGCGCAGCTCGTCCGGCCACGTGCAGAAGCGCTACGTCGTCGAGTTGAGGGTCGTGCTCATGGGCCAGGATGTCGATGCCGAGTTCACCCTGAGCAACCGCGACCAGATGGGCTTCAGGATGCTCATCGGCCGCGAGGCGCTGCGGCCACGGTTCGCCGTCGTGTCGGGCCGGTCGTTTCTCGGCGGGCGTGCGCCGAAACCCGTGCGCCGCCGCAACCGGGGCAAGCCCGAGATCGCGGAAGAGAATTCTTCGGCCGCGCAGAGTCGGTGACGGCGAACACGACCGTGGAGAGCGTTGAGCGACCTCAGTCGTTGGCGAGGGTGACCAGAACCGTGTAGTCGAGCTCGCCCGGCGAACCGGTGAGGCTCAGATCGACTTCGAGCGCGCCGCCCGTGAAGCCCAGCGTGATGAAGTGGTCCTTCTCCGAGACGTAGCGTTCGTCGCCATTCGACTGCTGCAGAGGATGCGCGTAGCCCTCGGTCGTCAACCTCGCCACATTGGCGTCATGGGACGCCCGGTCGCGGCAGACGAACTCGAGACGCCACTGCGTGTCGAACTCGGTCGACGTCACCGAGCGGTCGACCTCGACCGCGCAGCCGACTAGCCCCGGCACCGGGAATCCATCGATGACGATCGGCTCGCCGTCGTCCGCGGAAACCGTGTCATCCTCCTCCACCACAGTCGCCACGGGCGACGGTGCAGTCTGCCCTGCCCCGCTCGGTGCCAGGAGCGCCTCATCCTCAGAAGGCGCACAGCCGACGAGAACCAGCGCAAGAAGCGGCGAAAGGGCAGTCAGAAGAACGAGCCGGAGGCGGCCACCTGCTCGCTCATCCATTCCTGCGGGTGGCGTGGGTACGGTGGTTGCCGCAGCGGCGAGAGAAACGGAGTGGTGACTGCGCATGACGACTTTCCTTACCCGAGCACCTCGGCTGACGAACAGGTTGCCGCATAAGCGTGCCGAATGCGCCACGCAAGCACAATGAGTAGGAACTACCTACGGAAGGGACTCGAGAACGTCCGGCAAGACAGTCTTCGACCCGCGGCGCATGACGCACGCACCTCGGACCGGTTGCACGAGAACGGCGGTCGAACGGCGCTGCGGAGAGCCGTCTCAGGCGGGCGTCTCGGTGACGCCCATGAGCTGTGCCCGGGCGATCACGTGCGGCCGCATGAGAAAGCTCAGCATCGCGGGCGTCGCCCCCTCGGGCACGTCGAGGCGCTCGGTGTCGAGGGCGCTGACCGTGAAGTAGTAGCGGTGCTCGCCGTGCCCGGGCGGGGGTGCGGCGCCGCCGTACGCCTCGACACGGGCCTCGTTGGCGATGGTGACCGCCGCCCCGGGCAGCAGTCCGGTGGCAGGGTTGCCAGCGTCTTGGGGCAGTGAGGCGACGGTGGCGGGGATGCCTGCGACCGCCCAGTGCCACCATCCACTGCTCGTGGGGGCGTCGGGGTCGAACATGGTGAGCACGTAGGATGCGGTGCCCGCGGGCGCGCCCTCCCAACTCAGTGCGGGGGAACGGTTCTCGGCGCCCTCGCCGCTCCCCCTCGACCAGGCGGGCAGCTGGCCGCCGTGCGTGAAGTCGGGGCTCGTGAGACTGAAAGCGGGCACCTCGGGGAGGCGCCAGTTGGGGTCGTTGGCCATGGTGTCCTCGCAATCGTGGGGCTGCGTCGCCCTCTCGCCATTGTGTCACCAACTGCCGGAACGTGCCCCGGCCGGCTCAAGCGGCACCGATGAGCAGGATGGCGGCATGCACCGTGACGCCCAGGCCGACCGAGAAGTCCTGGTCGAGCATCCTCTCTGCTAAGGCCTCCAAGTCAGGGCCGTGTGTTATCGGCTCTGTGTTATCGGCCCGACGACGCTAGCCGGCCAGCGGCAGCGAGACATCGTCGATGACGAAGGATGTCTGCAGCGAGTAGTCCTCGTAGCCCCAGAACTTCAGGGTGACCGTGGTTCCCGCGTAGGCGCCCAGGTCGACCGTCTCCAGGGTGTACCCCTGCGTGTCCAGGTTCGACCAGCTCGCCAGCGTCGTGGAGGTGCCGCCAGCCGGCTGCGCGGTCAGATACAGGTTGTCGTACGCGTAGGGCCAGGTCTCGGCCGAGGTGATGCGCAGGTAGAACCTGAGCGCGGCATCCGTGCACCCTGCCGGAATGGCGACCGTCTGCGCGAGGGTCTCGGTGCTGGTGGCGCCCCAGCCGTTCAGCCACGCCTTCCACGAGCCGGTGCGCGCCGGCTGCAACCAGCTGCGGTTGTCGACCGTGGTCGCCGTCGCCACCCATGGGTTCGCGCTCCCCGTCTCGAACCCGCCGTTGACGATCGCGTCGCCGATGCAGGTGGGCGGAGGCGGGTCGCCGGGGTCGCCCGGGTCGCCGGGGTCTTCGCCACCGCCGGTCATCGAGGCGATCTTGTGCGACTCGGCGACCACGGCGGTCCAGTTGAACTCGTTGTTGTCGCTGAACATGTAGTAGGTCGTGTCGTTCGGCATGAGGGCGACGGTGATACCGCCATAGCCCGACATGAACGGCACCGAGAACGGCGAGGTGAACGCCGGGTTGTTCGTCGAGCTGAAGTCGCGCGCCCAGAACGAGTTGTTGTAGCGGTACGGCGTCGAGCCCGGTGTCACGAGACCGCGGTCGGACGCGTTGCGCTGCAGGCTCGCGTTGAGGATTCCCGGATGCAGCACCTGCTGACCGCCGATGACGCCGTCGTCGACGTTGAGCAGCGTGGCCACCTTGACGATGTCGTCGCGTGTCCAGAACATCCCGTAGCCGCCGAAGGCCGCACCGGAGTTCGAGTTTCCGGTGCGCAGCGTGGTGAGCGAGTCGGGACCGACACCCGCAGGCACGAGCACCTCGTCACGCAGCATCGCAAAGATCTCCGCCGAGGAGCCCGCCTGAGACTTCAGGTAGCCATCCATCGCCCGCACCGCAAGGTAGGTGTCGGAGGTGTGGTAGTTCCAGGTGGTGCCCGGGGTCGCCTTGCGCGTGAATGACAGCGCCTTCGCCAGCTTCTCCGTGGGGTTCTCGGTGAGGAAGAAGTCGAGCATCACCGATCCCGCCTCATCGACCTCGAAGCCCGGGTCGGTGTAGTTGCCGGTGGCCATGTCGAGGGCGTGCTCGATGGTGACGCCGTTCCACTGAGAGAGGCTCTGCGCCTGCGTGATGTAGGTGCGCAGCAGAGCGGACGCCACACCGGTGCCGTACTTCTGGGCGAGCCGCATCATCGCGACGCCGCCGAAGGCAGACTTCGCCGTGGAGTACGACGGAAGCAGCAGCTGCCCGCAGAACGGGTACTCGCCCTGCCGAGTCGGGCATCCACCGACATAGTGCGTGCCGCCGTGCACGAAACCGAACGTGCTGATGGCGCTGCCCGTGGTTCCCGAGCTGAAGGCGCTCACCGACACCCCCGGGTGGTCGGTGCTGAGCTGCGCGATCGGCTTCGTCGGGAAGCGCGCGGCGACCTCGGCGGCGTAGGCGTTGCGCACCGCCTCCGCTCCGCTCACCGTGGTCTTCGCGTAGGTCGCACCGACCTGACCCCACATGTTGAATTGGAAGTACTCACAGGTCTCCGAGGTGATCTGGTAGCGCACGTTCGAGATCGACGTGTTGGTGAAGACGAAGCTCAGCACCCCGTTGTGGGTGCAGTTCGCGTTGCGCTCGATGAGGGCGAAGGGGAGGGATGCGCGGGTCTGCCCGCCATCCGTCGTCTCACTCCACGCACGACCGGGGCCGACCGCGAGGTTCCAGTGGGCGCTGCCCGTGTACTGCATCCCGCGCACTGTCGGGATCAGGTGGCTGCCGTTCTGCACCAGCTGAATCGAGAACGGGGGCAGGTGCTTGAGGGTCTCCAGCGTCGAGTACCCGTGTGGATCCTTGAGCGAGCTGAACCCGCCCGCGGTGGCCACGCCGTTCAGCGTCAGCGTTCCCTCGAACTGGTGTGCCGGCGGCGCCGCCGTCGCCGGCAGCGCAAAGGCGGTGTTGGAGATGGTGCCGGTGCTCGAACCCGAGGTGAGCTGGGCCACGGTGAGAAGAGAGCGGCTCACCACTCCTGATCCGGTGAGCGGATCGCCCGGAACCACAGTCGCCGCGAAGGCTGCGGGCGGCGGCGTGACCTGAATGAGCGTGACTACGAGTGTGGCTGCTGTTATGGCGGCGAAAACCTTGCGCACGGTACATCTCCATGATCGTCGTTGATGGGGAGCTGACAGATCAAGAGTGACGATCGACGGCGATTCCGTCTACGACCCAATTGGCACCGCGGTGATGCCTGCCGGTTATCGCTGATTCGGAGTGTGCCGCTTGGCGGCGCATGCTCGACGAGACTGTGGCTGGGATGGCCGACTACGGCTCAGGCTCCACGCCCAGCAGAGGTAGTGGTTTGAACAGACCCGAATTGGCTGGGGTACCTGGACTCGAACCAAGAACAACTGAACCAGAATCAGCCGTGTTGCCAATTACACCATACCCCAAGGCATCCGACCGAGATCGGGCCAGCGGATAGTCTATCGCACGGCGAGAGGCGGTTGGGATCAGCCGCGCGGGGTGCTGGTTTCGAGACTGTCGCTACGCGACACCTCAACCAGCATGTCGGCGCGATCCCCCAACCAGCGGAAACACAGTCGAATCGCACTACAGCGCAGCGACCCTGTCGAGCGCCTGGGTGACGTCGGCGATCAGGTCCTCGACATCCTCGCAGCCGACCGAGAACCGCACCATGAAGTCGCGTTTCGGCATCGGGTAGGCGAGGGTGTGCAGGTCGCCGAGGCTCACCGCGACCCCCGCCAGTTCGAGCGACTCGCAGAACGTCGCCATGGCCCGTTCGCCCTTCGTCATGTGGAAGGAGATCATGCCGCCGAAACCGTTCGACATGTACTTCGAGGCGACCTCGTGCGCGGGATCGGTGTCGAGGCCGACGTAGCGCACCCAGTCCACCTCGGGGTGGTCGCGCAGCAGCTCGGCGATCGCCTGACCGTTCGCGGAGTGCTGACGCATGCGCAGCGGCATGGTACGCAGACCTCGGGCGATCAGCCACGAGTTGAAGGGCGCGGCAGCAGCGCCCACCGCATCCATCTGGATGCGCGCGAGACCCATGTCCGCTGCACTGCCGGCGACAACGCCGCTCACGGTGTCGCCGTGACCGCCGATGTACTTGGTCGCCGAGTGCACCACGATGTCTGCGCCGAAGGCGAGCGGTTTCAGCAGCGAGGGCGTGAAGAAGGTGTTGTCGACGACGAACTTCGCCCCGGCACCGCGCGAGATCTCCGCGATCGCCGACAGATCCGCGAAGCGCATGTAGGGGTTGGTGATCGACTCCGTGAAGATCACCCGCGTGTTCGGGCGAACCGCCGCGCGGACCGCCCCGAGGTCGGAGATGTCGACCGGCGTCGCCTCGATGCCGAGACCGCCGAGCGTCTGCTGCACGAGGATCTCCGTGATGACGAACAGGTTGTCCGAGATGATCAGGTGGTCACCGGCCCTCAGCTGGCTGAGCAGCACAGCGCTGATCGCAGCCATCCCCGAGGCGCACACGAGAACATCCTCCGCGCCCTCCAACGCGGCGACCTTCTCCTCGAGCACGCGACTCGTCGGGTTCGACGTGCGCGAGTAGAAGTACGCATCGGCCGCGCCCTGCATCGAGGCATCGACGGCGGCTTCCTTGCCCTGAGCCGTCTCGAACGCGAACGTCGCCGTCTGATAGATCGGCGCAGCCAGCGCGCCCGTGGTCGGGTCGACCCTCTCGCCGGCGTGGATCGCCGTGGTCATCTCATTCATGTTCTCCACCCTCCATTGTTTCAACCCGAGACAAGCGACGCTGGTCTCGATACGCGGCTGCGCCGCTACTCGACCGACGGAGCAAGCGCAGGCCAGCCCAATAGCTCGTCACGGTTGATGCCACCCGCCACCATCGCACCCGCCCCCGCCGCGACGATGAGCTGCTTGGGGCCGGGCGGCGTCAGATCGCCGGCCGCGTACAACCACGGAACCGAGGTGCGACCGTGACCGTCCACCGTGACGTAGCCCTCGGCATCCCGAGCCACCTCGAGCTCGGCGAGATAGTCGAGCGCCGTCTCGTAGCGCGGGCGGATGAAACCGGCCGACCGCGGCACCACCTCGCCGTCGGCGAGCTCGATTCCGGTGAGCCCGTTCCGGTCGCCGACAACATCGGCGATCGGCCGCCGCTCGACCCGGATGCCGCGCTCGGCGAGGTGCACCTCGTGCGTCTCTGAGACCTCGCCGACGCCGTTCGTGAACACCACGAGGTCGTCGCTCCACCGCGAGACGAGCAGGGCGCGCTGCGCCAGGTCGTCGGACTCACCGATGAGCGCGAGCGGCTGGTCGCGCTTCTCGTAGCCGTCGCAGACGAGGCAGCTGTGCAGGCTCGTGCCATAGAACGCACGGATGCTCGGCAGGGCCGGCAGGGTCTCGCGCAGTCCCGAGGCGGTCACCACGATGCGCGCGGTGACCGTTTCGCCCGCGGCGACGATCGTGAAGCGCTCGCGAGCGTCGTCGATGTCCGCCTCACCGCCAACCGTGCGCACGACGCGGTCCACGAGGGCGCGGCGGTGGGTCACGCTGGGGTACTCGAGCGCCTCGGCGAGACCCAGCTTGCGCAGCTCGAGCGGGGAGATGCCGTCACGGCTGAGGAACCCGTGCGATGCCATCGTCGCCGCGTTGCGTGGACGATTCGAGTCGAAGATCGCGACCGTGTGCCGCGAGCGGGCGAGGTTGAGGGCGGCGCTGAGGCCTGCCGGCCCCGCGCCGATGACGACGACGTCGAAGCGGCCCGCTGCATCGGTGCCGTCGGTCACAACACCTCGCGATACCGCTCGATGCGACGCAGCGACGACGCCTTGCCGAGCAGCTCCATCGACTCGAAGAGCGGAGGGCTGATGCGACGGCCCGAGATCGCCGTGCGCACCGCGCCGAAGGCGAGGCGGGGCTTGAGACCGAGCCCGTCGATGAGGGCGGCGCGCAGGGCGGCCTCGATCGCCTCCGTCGACCACTCCTCGAGCGGCTGCAGCGCCTCGAGGGCGGCCGCCAGCACAGCCGCACCCTCGTCGCCGGGGTGGGCATCGGCATCCCACACCAGCACGTCGTCGGCGGTGAAGAAGAACTCGAGCATGCCGCGCGCGTCACCGAGCAGCTGGATGCGCTCCTGCACGAGCGGGGCGGCCTTGGCGAGCAGCACGCGATCCTCCCCGCTGTTCAACACGTCGGCGAGGTAGGGCAGGAGTCGCTCGGCGAAGTCGGCGGGCTCGAGCAGGCGGATGTGGTCGCCGTTGATCGACTCGGCCTTCTTGACATCGAAGCGCGCGGGGTTCGGATTGACGTCGGCGACGTCGAACGCGGCGACGAGCTCGTCGATCGTGAACACGTCGCGATCGGCCGAGAGCGACCAGCCGAGCAGCGCGAGGTAGTTGAGCAGCCCCTCGGGGATGAACCCTCGGTCGCGGTGGAGGAACAGGTTCGACTCCGGGTCGCGCTTGCTGAGCTTGCGGTTGCCCTCCCCCGTCACGTAGGGCAGGTGGCCGAACCGCGGAATCTCCTTCGCCGCACCGACCTCGATGAGCGCGTGGTAGAGCGCGATCTGGCGCGGGGTGCTCGAGAGCAGGTCCTCGCCGCGCAGCACGTGCGTGACGCCCATGAGCGCGTCGTCGACCGGGTTGACGAAGGTGTAGAGCGGCAGGCCGTTGGGGCGAACGACGACGAAGTCGGTGAAGCTTCCCGCCGGGAAGGTGATGTCGCCGCGCACGAGGTCGGTGAAGCCGAGGTCGGTGTCGGGCACGCGCAGCCTGAGCGCGGGCTGGCGACCCTCGGCCTTGAACGCCTCGCGCTCGGCATCCGTCAGCTCGCGCTCGAAGTTGTCGTAGCCCTGCTTGGGGTCGCGTCCGTTCGCTACGTTGCGCGCCTCCATCTCCTCGGTCGTCACGAACGATTCGTAGAGGTGACCCGACTCGGTGAGCCGCGCGATGACGCCCGCGTAGATGTCCTGCCGCTGCGACTGACGGTACGGCCCGTTCGGACCGCCCACGTCGGGACCCTCATCCCAGTCGATGCCGAGCCAGTTCAGGGCGTCGAGCAGCTGCAGGTAGCTCTCCTCGCTGTCGCGCGCGGCATCCGTGTCCTCGATCCGGAAGACCATCGTGCCGCCATGGTGGCGCGCATACGCCCAGTTGAAGAGCGCCGTGCGGATGAGACCGACGTGCGGAGTGCCGGTCGGTGAGGGGCAGAACCGAACGCGAACATCGGATCCGGATGCGGAGGAGAAGGTGGCAGACATTGCACCAATTCTAGGCTCGGGTTGCGGCGCGCAGGGCCGAAGCACTCGCGCCGATACGGGACGATGCGGGCTCACTGCAGCGATGCGGTGGCGCGAGCATCCGCGTCGCGACGAAAACACCGCATCGCCGCGGATGCCGCGAGAGTGCTGCCCGCAGCCTAGTCCCGGTTGCGCGCCGGGTTCGAGAGAGTGCCGATCCCCTCGATCGTGATGTCCACCGTCTGCCCATCGGTGAAGCCGCCGAGACCAGCCGGGGTTCCGGTGAGGATCACGTCACCGGGCAGCAGGGTCCAGACATCCGACGCGAACTCGATGATCTCGGGGATGCCATAGAGCATCTCGCTCGTGTTGCCGTGACGGCGCGGCTCGCCGTCGACGTAGGTCTGGATCTCGAGTTTCGTGGGGTCGAGCTCGGTCTCGATCCACGGGCCGAGCGGGCAGAACGTGT
>JAHBSW010000046.1 GCA_019638935.1 Cryobacterium sp. | reverse complement strand
CGCACGCCCGGGCGCAGGAACTGGTAGAGCTCCTCGTAGGCCGCATCCACCATCGACGCCGCCTGGGTGAGCAGCCGTATCTCGTCTCCCGTCTTGATGCGCCGCGCCTCCATGAACAGCTGCTGACCGTCGACGACGGTGATCCCCGCCTGCTGCAGGGCGAAGAGGATGGGCAGCTCGATGACGTCGACACCGAGCGGCTGATCGGCCACCCCGAACTTGTCGAGCTCGCGCTTGATCTTGCGCGCCAGCTCCTCGGCGACTCCCGCATCGGGCGGGAAGGCGCCGCGCAGTGTGGAGATGCCCGCGCGCGCGCCGCTTTCCAGACGGGGTCGCACCGCGCCCTCGTGCGGGGCGTTCGGGTCGGCATCCAGCTCGGCGCTCGTCACATCGAGCCACGGGTTGTACAGCTTGTGGTGCTTGGCAGCCGAACCGAAGTCCCAGGAGATCGGGTCGGTGTTGCGCGTGAGCAGGCTGAACCGGATGAGCTTGTCCATCGCCCAGGTGCCGATGTGGGTCGCGGTCATGTAGCGGATGTTGGAGAAGTCGAAGGCGAGCACCGCGCCGAGCTCGGATCGCTCCAGCTCGGCCTTGAGCCGGGCGAGCCGATCGTTCCGAAGGCGCTCGAAGTCGACGCGCTCCTCCCAGTCGACGGCGTTGGTTCCCGTGGTTCCCGTGCTCTTCATGAACATCTCCTGTAACGAGGCCGAATTTCTGTCAAGCGTCGGCAGATGGCGTACAGTACAGCTTAACGCACAAAGGGAGTATTCTCAGCCCATTATTCTTTTATCCACGGGGTATCCTGCCATCGGCGATGCCAATCGACCCCGCGAACATCGAGCAACCGGAGTGAACATGACCGCAAACAGTGTCGGCGCCCGGTTGCGCGAGGCACGCACCCAGAAGCGGCTCAGTCTGCGCACCCTCGCACAGTCCCTCGGGGTCTCGGCGAGCCTCATCTCGCAGGTGGAGACGGGCAAGACCCAGCCCTCCGTGCAGACGCTCTACGCGATGGCGAATCATCTCGATCTCTCCCTCGACGAGCTGCTCGGTGTCGCTGCAGGCCCGGGAAGGCCCGCCGTCGCATCCGGTCGCTCTGAGCCGCCTCCCCCCAACGTTCAGCGGGCCGAAGACAATGCTGTGCTCGAAATGGAGAACGGCGTGAGGTGGGAGCGACTCGCCTCGCAAGCCGGCGGACCTGCCGATGCGATCCTGGTGACCTACGATCCCGGGGCGAGCAGTTCGATCGAAGGCAAGCTCATGCGCCACCGCGGGATCGAGTACGCCTACATCCTCGAAGGTCACCTCACCCTCCAGCTCGAGTTCGACGTTCACGTGTTGGGGCCGGGTGACTCGCTTCAGTTCGACTCGATCCGCCCGCACCTCTACACGAATCAGGGCACCACGATCGCGAAGGGCATCTGGTTCGTCATCGGTCGCCGCGAGGGAAACGATGCGATGCCGGACGCCCCGGGCGAACGCGCACTCGGTGGGAATGCGCCCCTCGCCTCAGCCGTCGACGTTCTGCGGGTCATGGACGACTTCCACAGCTAGTGAACAGCCGGGCGCCGCGCCGAGATCCACGGGTCGATGAGCGTCTTGATCTGAGCAGCCGAACCGTCGATCAGAGGCGCGAGCCCCTCTGAGACGACGAGTTCGAGCGGCAGCACCTCGGAGGCGATGTCGGACCAGTCCTCGCGGGTTCCGAGCAGCCGCACCGCCTCGGGCATGTCGTCTTTGACGACGTGGGCGACGGTGCCGACGATCGTGTACTCGCGCAGCGTCCAGCTGCCGAGCGGAAGTGCGGGCTCACCGCGCTGAATTCCTACGGGAACGATCGTCGCTCCCGGCTCCGCGGCATCGAGCACGGACGCGAGACCGGGAGCCGATCCACTCACCTCGAAATAGACATCCGGATCCATCCCCAGCGTCACGAGGTGGTCTCGCAGGGACGACTCCCCCGCTTTGAGGGTCGCCGAGGCGCCGAGCGCGGTCGCGAGCTCGAGACGTGACTCGTTGAGGTCGACGACGAGCACGCGGGCGCCGACCGAGACGGCGGCGAAGGTGATGAACGCACCGATCCCCCCGACACCGACGATGACCGCATCCTGACCCGCTCGCAGCCCGCTGCGCCGCACGGCGTGCACCGCGATCGACATCGGCTGCACGAGGCCGAGAGTATCGAGGGCGAGCCCGGTGTCGCTGACATCGAGCAGGATGTCGGCGGGTGAGACGACGAAGCCTGCGAGTCCGCCGTCGTGCTGCAGTCCGAGCGTCGTGTAGCTGCGGCACAGGTTGGTGCGACCCTCACGGCACGGCTTGCAGTCACCGCAGGAGATGCCGGCACCGCACACGACCGTCGCGCCGACGGCCAGACCGGTGACGCCCTCGCCGAGGGCTTCGACGGTGCCCGCGAACTCGTGACCGAGCGTCACGGGCATGACCGTGAGCACAGGACCACGTGAGAACTCGGTGGCGTCACTTCCGCATACGCCGCAGACGCCGACCCTGATGAGCACCTCACCGCGGCCCGGTGTGGGAATGGGCTGCTCCGCGATGCGCAGATCGTCGACCGCGTGCAGCACGGCTGCGCGCATCGTCGTCATGAGAAGTCTCCGTCCGCGAGCGGAAGCTGTGCGGCGGACCGCTCTGCGATCATCGCGCCGAGGTGCTTCTCGTAGACGGCCGCGTGCTCGGGAGAGTCGAGGTAGGAGATGAGAGCCTCGGCATCGTCGACGATCGCCGCGACGGCGTAGTCCGTTCCTCCGGGGCGCACGCCGAGCGTCGGACCGCACACGTAGGAGCGCAGAACGGGCAGCTCGGCCGCCATCGACCGCAGTGCTGAGGTGAGGGCGTCGACCGCCTGGGGAGTGACATCGTCGCGCCAGCGGAACGTCGCAAGGTGAAGGATCATGGTGTGTGCTCTTCCGACTTTGTTCAGCATTGATTTACGCTGAAGGGGTATTTCTGCCCGATTATGCCGGACAACCGCCCGGTTTGTACATCTCTACTGTAACCTGACGGGATCACTGCGGGAAGGACTCGATATGCACGACTCTCGAATCGCCGTACTCGGCGCCGGCGCCAACGGGGCTTCGATAGGCGCGGATCTCACCGCTGCGGGACTCGATGTCGTGCTCATCGAGCAGTGGCCCGCGCACGTCGAGAGGATGCGATCCGAGGGACTGCGCATCGACTCACCCCAGGGCGAGCTCCACGTGCGCCCCCGCACCCTGCACCTGTGCGAGGTGGCGACGCTGCGCCAGCAGTTCGACATCGTGCTCATGCTCATGAAGGCGTACGACTCCCGCTGGGCCGCGCAGCTCGTCGCCCCCCATCTCGCCGACGACGGCGTGCTCGCCGCGCTTCAGAACGGGATGACGACGCACACGGTTGCCGATGTCGTCGGTGTCCGGCGCACGATGGGTGCCGTGATCGAGGTCTCGTCGACCATGACGGAGCCGGGTCATGTCACGAGGCACACGGGAGTGCCGCAGTCCTGGTTCGCCGTGGGCGCGCTCCCCGGCGGGCCGACGGAGCGTCAGGAGGATCTCGCTCGGCTGCTGCGCCACTCGGGCACCGTCGAGACCGTGGAGGACATCGTCGCGACCAAGTGGATGAAACTCATCAGCAACAGCTCCCTGCTCGTGACCTCAGCCCTCCTCGGGCTGCCCATGCTCGACGCGCTCCACACCGATCGGATGCGCGACGTCATGCTCCGTGCCGGTCAGGAGGCCCTCGCGGTCGGTCGTGAGCTCGGGCATCCAGTGCTGCCGATCTTCGGCCTCACGGCCGATGAGATCGTCGACGAATCGCGCGTCGTCGAGATCATGCTCGACAAGCTGTTCGCGGGCTTCGTCAAACCCGGAGCGACGACGACCGTTCTCCAGGACTGGCGCAAGGGCCGCCGCAGCGAGGCACAGGATCTCAACGGTCACGTCGCTGCCGAGGGCGCCCGTCTCGGCGTGCCCACCCCCATGAACGACACCGTCATCGAGCTTGCGCGCCGGGTCGAGCGAGGCGAGCTCGAGCCCGGCCCGAGCAACCTCGCGCTACTGACGGCCACTCTTGCTGGCTGAGGTATCACGAAGACCGGTCGCCGAGACGGCGGTCGGCGCTGGCGCCGGCTGTGGCGACCAGCAATGGTCGCCACTCTGTGCCGAAGCGCGCTAACGTTTTCGCGCCCGCGACCAGGCATCGACGCCGACGGCGACCAGAAGTATGGTGCCAAGTGCGATCTGCTGGAACAGCGGGTCGATGCGCAGCAGGTTGAACCCGTTGTAGATGAGGGCGATGAACAGCACGCCGATGACGGTGCGCCAGACCGCGCCCTCGCCGCCGAAGATGGACGTTCCGCCGACGACGATTCCCGCGAGCACCGTGAAGGTGATCGTCGTCGCGACGGCGCTCGTCGTCGGCACCCCGGACGTGCGCGCGGTGTCGAGAATGCCGGCGATCGCGGCCGCGACACCGGTGACGGCGAATGTCGCGATCTGCGTGAGATTCACCCGGATGCCCGCGAGGCGCGCCGCCTCGGCGTTTCCGCCCGCGGCATAGATGTATCGGCCGCCGGTCGTGCGCGCGAGCACGACGGCGAGCACGACGATCACGATGACGGCGATCCAGACCGATGCAGGGAGTCCGATGAACCGGGTCTGAGCGATCGCCTTGAAGTCGTCGTAGTCCGCCGAGGTGAGGTTGAGCAGTCGGCCCTGCTGCACGAGCATGGTCGCCCCGGAGATGATGAAGCTCATCGCGAGCGTGGCGATGAGCGGACTGACCCGCAGGTAGGTGCTGATGACACCGTTGAGCAGGCCGATGATGAGCCCGGCGGCGAGGGCCGCGATGACACCGACCCATGTTCCCGAGGTGAGCACGAAATGCGCGCAGACGACCGAGGCGAGCATGTACGTCGCTCCCACGGAGAGGTCGATCCCGCCCGCGATGAGCACGAGGGTGCTCGCCGCGGCGATGATGAGGATCCCGCTCTGCCGATCGAGGAGATTGGTGAGGTTGAGCGGAGTCAGAAAGCTCGGGCTCGCGATCGAGAGCACCGCGAAGAGCAGCACGAACGGCCCGACGATCGCGAGCGAGCTCCAGGGAACGCCCCTCCACAGACCGGCGAATCCGGTCGCCGAGCGCTCGAAGGCGGGTGTGTTGTCGGTCATGCGTCCTCACTGGGTGGTGTCGGGTGTACGGGTATCGCCTCGGTGAAGGCGGCGTGCAGCACGTTCTGCTCGGTCATGCGGTCGCCCGTGAGCTCGTCGACGATTCGGCCGCCCCGCACGACGAGAACGCGGTGGGCGAGGCCGATGACCTCCTCGACGTCGGAGGAGATGACGAGAACGCCGATGCCCTCCTTCGCACGGGCGGAGATGAGGTCGTAGATGGCGCGGCGTGAGCCGACATCCACTCCGCGCGTGGGCTCGTCGGCGATGAGCAGTCGTCGCGGGCGCTGCAGGGCGCGTGCGAAGAGCACCTTCTGCTGGTTTCCGCCCGAAAGGCTCGAGACGGTTCGTCGCGCATCCCCCTGCACCGTCACGCGCTCGAGCATGTCGCGCACGTGGCCTCGCTCGGCCCGTCGACGAACCCAGCTCAGTCTTGCGATGCGAGCAAGGTCGGAGAGCGTCACATTCTCTCGCACAGCGCGCTGTGGAAGAAGTCCCTGCTCCTTGCGCGATTCGGGGATCAGGAACATTCCGCCTCGCTGCGCCGACGCGATCGATCCGCGTGAGGTGCTCGCACCCGCCATCTCCACCGAGCCGGAGGAACGGCGCGCCGCACCGTAGATCGCGTGCGCGATCTCGCTGCGTCCCGCTCCGATGAGTCCCGCGAGACCGACGATCTCTCCCGCACGCACGGTGAACGAGACGCCGTTCACTCCGGGCGCGACGAGGTCGGCGACGCGGAGCACTTCGTCGGTGTCGGGCTCCGCCGGCGACTTGTCGGGGAACACCGAGCCGAGCGAGCGCCCGAGCATTCCCTCGATGAGCGTGGCCTCCGTCTCCTCGGCCGCCGGTGCGGTGCGAATGAGTCGACCATCGCGCAGTATCGTCACCGTGTCGCAGAGGTCGAGAACCTCGGAGAGGAAGTGGGAGATGAGGAGCACCGTGCGGCCCGAGTCGGCGAGCTGGCGCACCACGCCGTGGAGCCGTTCGGCGTCATGGCCCGACAGTGCGGCAGTGGGCTCGTCCATGATGATGAAGGATGCGCCGCGCGCGAGTGCTCGCAGGATCTCGACCTTCTGCTGATCGGCCGTGCGCAGCCCGCCGACGACGGCGTCGGGGTCGAGCTCGAAGCCCGTCTCTCGGGCGAGGGCGAGGAACCGCGCACGGAGCCGACGACGACGCACGAACCCCGCACGTCGCGGCTCCGTGCCCAGGAACACGTTCTCGGCGACCGTGAGGGCGGGAACGAGCGCTAGCTCCTGAGCAATGGTGGCGATGCCGTGGCCGAGCGCTTCGCGCGGCGAGCGAAAGCTGACTTCCTTGCCGTCGATGAGAAGCGTGCCCTCATTGGCGACGAGAAGTCCCGCGATGATCTTGCTCAGCGTCGACTTGCCGGCGCCGTTCTCGCCCACCAGGCCGTGTACCGATCCCGGCTCGATGACGAGATCGATGTCGGAGAGCACCGGTGTGCCTCCGAAGTGCTTGCCGATCCCGCGCAACTCCACTCGGAGCTGCGCGGGATCGGCATCAACTATCTCAACGGGCACGAATCAGCCGGGCCATTCCGCCGTGAACTGGCTTGCCGTGTCGGGCGTGATGATCCAACCGTTGGGCAGACCGTCGAACGGGTCGACGACTCCGCGGTCGTTGCCGTCGCGGAGTGCAGAGACCATCGCCTCCATCGCGAGTCGTCCCGAGCTTGCCGGAACCATCATGACGCTGGAGAACCAGCGCCCCGCGGCCACCGCCTCGAGGGACTGCTGGCTGCCGCCGAAGCCGATGAGCAGAACGTCATCGATCTTGCCTGCCGCGGTGAGTGCTTGGTCGGAGCCCTGCATGCTCTGGTCGGCGCCCACGATTCCGTGGAGGTCGGGGTGAGCGGTGAGGATGTCCTGCACGACGGTGAGCGCGTTCGCCGGGTTGAAGAACGACTCCCCCTCTGCGACGACCTCCACGGGCGATCCAGCGACTGCTTCGTCCCACGCAGCGCGCATGGCGTCATCCAGTGCTGAGGCCTTGATGTTGTAGAGGTAGGCGACCTGGCAGGGGTCGAGGTTCTTCGAGGCGCAGGCCGCGACGGTCTGCTCGCCGAGCTTGTAGCCCATGTCATATGGACGCTGGCTGACGTTCGCCGAGAGTCCCTCCACCTGAACCGCGTTGGTCGAGAAGTCGTCGCCGAGGATCTGGTCGACGTTGACGACCTTGATCCCCGCCGCGATGGCCTGGGCCACCCCGTCGATGAGTCCCGGGCCGTAGATGGGCTGGGTGATGATGCCGTCGTACTGGCCCGACGCGATCGCATCCTGCAGCTGGGCGAGCTGGGCGTTGGGGTCGTTGTTGGCGTCGAAGATGGTGAGTTCGACGTTGTTGGCGTCGGCGACCGCCTGAGCCTGCTCGAGCATGGGTGCGACGTAGGTGTTGGCCACCGCGAACGCCATCAGAGCGACCTGGAGGCGCTCCCCCTCGGCGGGGGTCTCACCGGGGTCGTCACCGGGTGCCGAACATGCGGTGAGCACCAGGGCCGCCGCCGCGAGCGCTGCGACCACCGCGCCCCGTCGACGAGTGAGTGTGAATCTACTGTGTCTCATGACTTCTCCTTCGAAATCAATTTGGCGTGATGCCGATACCCGCGATGCGTGTCGGCTGCGAAGCGAGGACGGCGGCGGCGTGTCGCCTCCGTCGCGCTCCTCGCGGCCGTACGGGAATAAGCAAGGCTGAAACAAGTTTCAGTCTCACTGAACACTGTGCCGTAGTATTTCGGGTTAAGCAAGCGCATTTCGGCAATTCGTGTATTTACGCTGTACAGATTGTGTGTTTCGCGTGTATCCCAAGACTCTCGCCGCCCTGCGGTTTCAGGAGGGCTCGACGGCCCGAAGCATCTCGGCACTGTCTCCGAGCACGCTCGCGACCGTGCGCGGAGCAGCACCGGTCAGTTCCTCGGCACTCGTCGTCACCGCCGAGAAGTGCCCCTCGCGAATCGCTCGCCCGAGCGAGACCGTGAGCGCGACCCCGTACTGCACATGTCCGTCGTCGTTGCCGGCGGCGTTCTCGGCGCCGAGCAGTCGCAGGAACTCGTCGTCGTCCACGGCGACCGCCTCCACCTCCCGGCCGCCGGCCTCGGAGTAGAGGGCGGCGAGGGCCACGGCGTCGAGACTCTCGGGACCCGTGAGCTCGTAGGTCTTGCCGCGGTGGCTCGCACCGCCGCTCAGCACGGCAGCGGCGACGCGTGCGCAGTCCTCACGAGCGATGTAGCTGCATCCGCCCGTTCCCCTGTTGTGCACGAAGCGACCCGTCGCCAGCGCATCCATGGCCTCGAAGACCTGAAAGTCCGAATAGAGCGAGAACCGCAGGATGGTGTGCTCGACGTCGCTCGCACGAAGATGCTCCTCGGTCGCCCAGTGGCTCTCCGAGATGAGCGCCGGATTCGTCGGGCCGGGCGACAGCATCGAGGTGTAGATGACGTGGCCGACTCCCGCGGCGACCGCGGCGTCGATCGCCGCGGCGTGCTGCTCGCTCCTGCCCTCGACGGTGGAGCTGCTGATGAGCAGCAGGCTATCGAGTCCCTCGAACGCCTCCGTCATGCTCGACGAGTCGTCGAAGTCGGAGAACCGCACCTGCGCCCCGGGAACGAGGTCGGCGACCGCGTCCGGCTGCCGGGTCGTGAGAACGAGGTCGGAGGGATCGCCGAGATGCTCGGCGATCCCCCGCGCGGTCAGGCGACCGAGATTTCCGGATGCTCCGCTGATGCCGATCACGGCCGCTCCTAGTCTCCCCATCCGGCCGGCGGTTCGAGGCGGCCCTCGCTGAAGTGCCAGTACTCCCGCAGCTCCCGACACAGACCCGCATCGTCGAAGATCAGCAGGAACTCTCCCGCGAGCGTGACTTCGGCACCGCCATTAAGCATGGTGACCCACCACTCGACGGCGGCGCGATTGCCTGACACAACGGGCGTTCCATACTGGAACACGACATCGCTCTGGGTTGCGGTCACTCCCGTCCAGTAGTCGTGTACGCCCTGCGGGCCGCGGAACGGCTCAGCGTACGGCTGCTCGCGATAGAGGGAGTCGCTCGAGAAGAGCGCGGCCGCGGCGTCCGCGTCCCGCCCTTCCCAGGCGGCTTTGTAAGCGTCGAGCCAGTCGATGACAGTCTTCTCCACCGTCTTCTCCACCCTGTTCTCGTGACCGGGGGCGCCCGGTCAGTCCTTGGTGTACTGGTAGGGGTTGCTGAGGATCTCGACCTCGGGGATCTCGGGGTTCATCCCCGTCTTCCAGGTCTCATCGCCCAACTCGCTCTGCAGGTACGAGACCGTGTTCTCGAGCTTGCCGCGCACATCCTTCAGGTCGCCGGCGACGAGCTTTCCGTCGAGCTTGACCACATCGCCTCCGACGACCACCGTGTGCACGTCTCCGCGACCGGCCTGGTAGACGACGTGTCCGTAGGGGTTGATGATCGGGGTCATGGTGGGCGAGTCATCGTTCTTGATGAGCACGACGTCGCCCAGCTTGCCCGTCTCGAGGCTGCCGATCTCGTCGAACTTGCCCAGGGCCTTCGCCCCGCCGCGCGTGGCCCAGTCGACCACGTCTTCGACGCGCAGCGCCACGTGGGTGACGGTGTCGCCCTTCTCATGGGCGTGCATGTGCTCCCAGGAGCGGTCGGCGCCGATCGTCGCGCGCATGGCGGCGAACATGTCCGCGCTCTGCCAGACGCTGGTGTCCATCGACAAGGATGCCTGGATACCATGCTTGCGCAGGGCGTGGGCGGGCGGATAGCCCTGACCACAGGTCTGCTCGCTCTCCGTCGCCAGCGAGACGGTGCCGCCGGTGGCGGCGATCATCTGGTACGACTCGTCGCTGAGGGTCGCCGCGTGCACGTACACGTAGCCCGGCTGCATCGCCTTGTTCTCGTACATGAGTCGGATGCCGTCGTCGTTCGTCGCCCCCCACACACCCGCGTGGGTGGTGACGCTGACTCCCAGGTCGCGAGCGAACTCGAATGCGGGCGCCTCGGGGAAGCTCGGGTCACCCGGCACGTCGAACGCGACCTGGGCGCCGAAGAGCGACGAGTCGTCGCGCGCTCGTTCGATGATCTTGCGCACTGCGGGGTCTTGCGACCACTCCCACGGTGCACCGGCCAGGTTGCCGTAGGCGAGAACGAATCGTCCTGGAGCCGATGCCAGGGCCTCGTATGCCGCCTCGCCGTGGTCGGGAGTGCGGAGGCCGTGAGACCAGTCGACGCTCGTCGTGACACCGGACTCGACCGCGTCGAGGGCGGAGACGGCGTTGCCCGCCGCGACATCCTCGGGACGGAACTTCATGCCGTGCTCGAGGTAGTACCAGACGAAGTACTGCGTGAGGGTCCAGTCGGAACCGTAGGCGCGCATTGCCGACTGCCACATGTGGCGATGCGTGTCGACCATTCCCGGCATGATGATGCCGCGTTCGGCGTCGATCTCGAAGGTTCCCGCGGGAACCTCGAGCGATTCGCCTACCCCGGCGATCTTGCCGTCGACGACGAGTACGTCCCCCTTGGGAAGCACTGTGTGGGCGTCGTCCATTGTCAACACGATCCCATTGCGGAAAACTACGGGCTGTCCCGCCTTGGGGGTACCGGTACTCGCCATGCGTGCTCATCCTCCTCGATCAGCTTGCGACGTGCTCCTTCGCACGCCGTCGCCGATCCGGGAGCACGTGCGGCAGGAGCCGTCTTGACATTCCCAGACCGGTCAGGTTGACTCAGATTTAAGCATGACTGAACAGATATGTCCAGTGCCACTGCTATTCATGCTCGATAACGCGGCCGATCCCGGGCGCATTCGGTGCGATTTCTGTACACCGTGATCGAAGATGGCACTACGGCACTGAACGCCCTACCACTGAATCAGCGAGGAGAAGCACGTGGGTGACCGCACATTCGTCGTCGTCGGAGGAACCTCCGGCATCGGACTCGAACTCGCCAAAGACATCGTCTCCGACGGCCACCGGGTCGTCTTGACCGGTCGAGATCAGGCCAAGACCGAAGAGGTGGCGACGAGCATCGGCGACCGAGCCACCGGGGTCGCCCTCGACATCTCCGAGCCCAAGGGAATCGCGGGGCAGCTCGCGAGCATCGGGCCGGTGCACGGCCTCGTGCTCGCGGCGATCGAACGCGACGCGAACACGGCTCGCGACTACGACATCGAGCGCGCCATCCGACTCGTCACCCTCAAGCTCGTCGGCTACACCGAGGTCGTGCACGCGCTGCTCGACCGCCTCGAGCCCTCCGGCGAGACCGGCATCGTGCTGTTCGGCGGCAGGGCTAAGGACGCACCCTACCCCGGCTCCACAACCGTGTCGACGATCAACGGCGGGGTCGCCGGAATGGTCAAGACGCTCGCGCTCGAGCTGGCACCCATTCGGGTCAACGCCATCCACCCGGGCATCATCGGCGACAGCCCGTTCTGGTCGGAGAAGCCCGCGGGCGTTCTCGACGGCTACGAGTCGCGCACACCGGGCGGGGCGCTCGCGACGATGGCCGACATCGTCGACGCCACGAAGTTCCTCCTGAACAACCGCGGCGTCTCAGCGACGAACCTCTACGTCGACCGCGGGTGGCGGATCACCTGAGAACGGCACCCCTCCCGCAGGCGCAGAATCTTGCCCTGCGCGGCGTCTCGCTCCGATTCGAAATACGGTTCAGGGAATCGGCCAACGAGATGTCACGTCGTCGAACAACACAGACCAGCCAGGGTTTTCGCGGGCAATCCACGAGACAAGCTTGCGAGCCTCTTCCTTTTGCGATGCGCGCCAATACGCGACCGCCCGCCAAAAGGTCGGCTCGAGGTTCTCGGCTCCATACCCCTGCTGAGCCTGATCGAGAACGAGAAGCGCCTCTTCGGTCTCGTCTGGCGTCGGCGCGACTTCGCCGCGGCACGCCGGCCCTCGGATGACGCGCCAGAGTGGCGCGAACGCGACGGCCACGTCAACGGCCCTTCGAAGCTGCGCCAGCGGCTCCTGGTCGTTGTCGACACGCAGGTCCAGTAGCGTGTCGCCAGCGTCGCGTGAAGCCAGATCGCCGACGATAGAGATCGCTGCCGATTGCCGCCCTCGAAGGTCACCGCCGAGTTCCTCGGCGGCATCCAATGCCGCCAATAGCCGAATCGCAAACGATCCCCCGGTCGTCTCAAACGCGGTGATCATCGCCTCCGGAATGGCCGGGCTTGCCACGGTATTGGCCTGAGCGCTGACTCCGGATTTCGAAAAATGCGCGGCGGCATTCCAGCATCCCGATCCCGTATGAGCGGCCGTCCGACCCTGAGAGTCGATGAACGCGACCTGGCGGACCTCCGGCAGGGCGTCGTTCGCAAGGCACGCGGCGAGCGCCTCCTCCGCGCTTGCGCCCGCGGAAAGCATCCGAAGTCCATCGGACTTGTACTCGACTCTCAGATTTGCCTGACTCGCCACAGCACCCACTCCTGCGAGCAGCCCGGGAACGTTTGCGCCGACGGCAAGGAAGTGAGACTGAACAGCCACGCCGAACTGGCCGGTATCCGCATCCCGAGCGATGATCGAGTAGGTCATTCAACTCCGGGATCTTCGAAGGTGAGCATCATGATGCGGAGCAGCTCGTTCAACTGCTCCAATTGTTCCGGCGACAGCACTCTGGTGAGTTTCTTCGAGATCTCGACGTGCGAATCCAAGGCGCGTGCGTGCAAGAGGAGTCCGGCTTCAGTGAGGCCGACCTTCAGTTTGCGCCTGTCCGCCTCATCCGGCTTGCGCTCGATCAATCCCCGGCTCTCCAGCCGGTCAAGAACCGGTGTGAGCCCGCCGGAGGTGAACAGCATGGAACGGCTCACCTTCGAAGGGGCCAAGTGATATGGAGGTCCTGAGCGCCGAAGAGCAGCGAGCACGTTGTACTCCGCTTGACTCAGATCGTGGCGAGCTACCGAGTCCACGACGGGCTTTCGCAGGAAAGTGCTCAACCGGCTGAAGCGCGCGATCACCTCGATCGCCTCGGCCCCGGCTTCCGGCAACTCTTCGACCAGTTGCTCGATGATCGAATCGACGAAATCGCGATGTGACTTCTTTGACGCTTTCACTGTCCCACTCTAATGTCGAATACAAAGTCAGCTATCGAATCAGCAACCTGATCCGGATGCGTTTCGTGAACGTCAAGACCTGCCCCCGCGATCAGCTGCCAGCGGCCATTGCCTACGAGTGCCGCCGCAACAGGCGTGCTGCCAGCCAGGTACTCGCCCTCTCCGCACAAGACAAGAACCGGACACGAGACGCGACCGAGATCCGTCCTCGAGTCGTAGCGAAGTATCTCCTCGTACACGAGGTGCGGCTCGTGGGCGTTCAACAGCGCGACCGTTTCTCGAGTGAGCACATCGAGAGGAGCGTGCGGTGTGTAGCGGCTCACTCGCTCCCAGGCGCTCATGAGATGCGAACCGTCAGAATCGACCGCCAAAGGTCTCAGCGGCTTCGAGAGCCTCTCTCGATCCGTCGGATCAGGTAGCAGAATGCCCGAGAGCACCGCTCGCTCGGTGAACTCATCACCCTCGGCCGCCATGCGCAGCGCGATCGACGCTCCGCTGTGGTGACCGAATACAGACCACTTCACGATTCCCAACGAGTGCAAGCCACCCATGAGCGCCCTGGCAAGGCCATCGACCGATTGCGACTCGATCGGATCGGACATTCCGAAGCCCGGTGTATCGAATGCGATTGCCGCGAGACCTCTGTCGCTCAGCGCGTCGCCGAGTCGAATCAGAGAACGCGAATCACTCGCCGAGTGATGCAGGAGCACCCAGGGCGTTCCGTCAGAACGTGAACCCCAGTAGCGGTAGTGAAGCTGCCCCGAGGCGTGATCGGCATAACCTCGATAGACGTTACTCACCTCTGCTGCCACCCAGGTAAGCATCGAGCAGTTCTCGAGACGATCGGAACGTCTCGACATCGCCGTGCGCCGCCACGCGGCCGTTCTCCAGCACCGTGACGTCATTGGCCACCGACAAAGCGGCACCCACCATCTGCTCGATCAGCAGCACCCCGACTCCGCGATCCTTCACACTGACAATCGCTCGATAAAGGTTCTCCACCATCACCGGCGACAAGCCAAGTGATGGTTCATCCAGAATCAGCACCTTCGGCTCGGCCATCATCGCTCGGCCGACAGCCAGCATCTGCTGTTCGCCACCGCTCAAGCTGCCTGCTTGCCGGTGCTCGAGCTCTTCAAGCTTGGGGAACAACGCGTACACGAGGTCGAGCGTTTCCTGCCGTGCCCGCTTGTCTGCGGCGAAGCGAGCCACAGAGAGATTCTCCGACACGGTGAGATCAGCGAATACCCGACGCCCCTGCGGCACATGGATCAGCCCGCGACGCGCACGTCCTTCAGGTTCTACGCGCAAGATGCTTCGACCTTCGAGCCGAATATCCCCGGCGATCACCGGCAGCGAGCCAGCGATCGCCTTCGCGAGTGTCGTCTTGCCCGCACCGTTGGGCCCCAGTAGAGCCGAGATCTCGTTGGTGCGCACGTCGATGCTGAAATCCCAGATGATCCGTCTGGTTCCGTAGGAGACCGCGAGGGAGTCCACTTCGAGCAACAGGGTCATATCCCCACCCCCAGATATGCCTCGACAACCCCGGGATTCTCGCGAATCTCATCAGGCGTGCCCTCGGCGATCACTCGTCCGACGTCGAGAACGATCACTCTTCGGCACGCGGTCATGACGAGATCCATGTCGTGGTCGATGAGGAGAACCGAAACCTTGGTCTCTGCCAGGGTGTGCAGCGCATCTTTGAGGCCTTCCTTCTCATTCGGCGTGAGTCCGGCACCCGGCTCATCGAGCATCATGATCTGCGGTTTGGTCATCATCGCTCGGCTCACCTCGACAAGTCGTCTGGCGCCGAACGGAAGCAGTGCAGCCGATTCGGAAAGCAGATGCGTTATCCCGAATACTTCTGCCACCTCGTTCGCACGGATCTCCGCAGCGCGTCGACCCGCATGCAGCATCGGTACGGTCAGGTTCTGGAGCACCGACATTCCTCGCCAGAGCTGGGCCTGTTGGAATGTTCGTGCCATTCCGGCTCGCAGAATCTTCGCCGGCGACGAGCCCACCAGTTCTCTTCCGTCCACCATGACCGAACCCTCGTTGGGGCGGATGATTCCCGTCATCGCATTCACAGCGGTCGACTTCCCCGCTCCATTGGGTCCGATGAGTCCCAGCACTTCGCCGGGCACCACGCTCAGGTTGAATCGATCGAGCGCCGTATTCCCTCCGTACGCGACGGTCAGGTTCTTCACTACGAGAGTCATCGCTCACCCGCCTGTGCCGATACTTCGTCCGGCGTTCCCGTCAGAGACTGCGGTGGCGGTGGTGGTCCTGCTCTCGAATTCAAGAGCTTGCGAACGCGCAAGCGGCTGATCAGGCCTGCGACTCCGCCGGGAAGGAACGCGATCACAAGAATCAGCGTGAGCCCCATGATCCCATCGGTCATGCCTGACGATCGGTTGAGCATCACCGGAAGAATCGAGATGAAGGCCGCCCCCAAGAACGCGCCAAAGATCGAGCCCGCCCCGCCGAGTGCCACCGCCAGGAGCAGGAATATGGAGAAGAACAGACCGTACTGAGTGGGTCCGACGTGAGTGACCACGAAAGAAAAGACCGCGCCAGCGACACCCGCGATCATCGAGCTGAAGATGAACCCGTTGACGCGCGCTCTCCGAACCGCAACACCATTGGCCATGGCCGCGATAGGCGCATCGCGCACGGCAACCCACCGCTGACCCATCGGCGAGCGAAGCACCAGCAAGACTACCGCGATCATCACGGCAAGTGTTCCGACGGCGAGATAGTACCGCCCCACGTCACTGGCAATCGGCAGCCCCAGAATTGGCGCAGGGACATTCAATCCAGTTGCTCCACCGGTCAACTCCCGCCCTTGCAGCACGACCTCGATCACGACAAAGGTCAGAACCAACGTGGCGACAGCCAGATACAACCCGGAGAGACGAATTGTGGCCCATCCGAGAGCCGCGCCCGCGAGCCCCGATACCAGCGACGCGACGATCACGACGATCGGGTAAGGAGCCGAGGGCCAGAAATTCATCAGGATGCCTGCGGTGTAGGCACCCAAAGCGACAAGCGCGCCGTGGCCCAGTGAGATCTCGCCGACGTATCCCATGAAGACGCTGAGCGAGATCACCGCGATGGTCATGGCCATCATCACGCTGAAGCTCGAAATCGGCATGGGCAACGGGAATGCCGGCAGAACCAGGATAAGCGCCGCAAGCACCGCTCCGCCGATCAGCACCGTTCGATTCCGGCCGCCGGGCAGCGATGGCAGGGTCTCGGGCGTGGGGCCGGATTCTTGAACGATGATGCTCTTCTTGCCGATCAAGCCGTCCGGGCGAAGAGTGAGAAAGAGCAGAACCAGGGCGAACACAATGGCGTTCTTGTACGACGGCGCGAGAAACCCCGAAACGAGGCTGGACACGACTCCCAGCGTGATGCCGCCGACCACCGCACCCACTGTGCTGCTGAAACCTCCGAGCACCAGGGCGGCGAAGCTCATGATCATGATGGTCGTCATCACGGTGTGGTCGACTTGAAGCATGGACGCGACAAGCACGCCAGCGCCTGCACCGATCGCCGATGAGATAGACCAGCTGATCAGAATCAGCCGCTTCGCCGGAACGCCATACTGACGTGCCGTCTCGTCGTCTTGAGCGAGAGCGCGCATGCCCAATCCCATCCGGGTCTTGCTGATGACCAGGAATACAAGGAGAATCGCGACCGCGCACACTCCCGCGATGACCAAGCCGTTGGTGTTGATCAGCACCCCGCCTAGCTCTATATGCCCCTCCACAGGAGCAGACATTCGACGGGGGCTATCTCCGAAGATGATTCGAGCGGTCCATCCGAGCAGTTGGAAGATTCCGAGGCAGGCAGTGGATTTCTCAAGCACCGTCGCTTTAGCCATCACGAAAGTCAGCAGCGCCCCGATCGCGATCCCGATCAGCGCCCCGCTGAGGATCGCGAGCAAGAATGACGGCCACCATGCCCAACCCAAACCGTCCATGACTAGCCACGCCGTGAACGTTGAAATCGTGGCAACCGCACCCTGAGCAAAGTTGAGCACTCGTGTGGTCCGGAAGATGAGGACCTGGCCCAGGGCGACGAACGCATAGAGGGCGCCAATGACTACGCCGTCGATGATCAATTGAACCGCATACAAAACTTCATCCTTTCTCGCGGACGGTGGTCCTCGGGGTCTCCCCCGAGGACCACTCGTTCGACTAAGGGCTCACGCGAACATACGGACTCAGTACAGCTTCGTCCGAACCTTGTCAGACAGTGCGCGCACCC
>JAHBSW010000045.1 GCA_019638935.1 Cryobacterium sp. | reverse complement strand
AAGACTCTTCGAGCGATCCATCCGCCGATCCCGTGACCGACGAGATCACGGCGGGCAACCTGCAGGAGTTGCGCCGCGGCACCGTCGTGCTCGCGTGCCTCGCCGCCCTGCGGGAATCCAGCTACGGCTATGCACTCCTCGACTTTCTAGGCGACCTCGGGATGCCGGTGGATGCCAACACGCTCTACCCGCTGCTGCGCCGCCTCGAGAAGCAGGAACTGCTCACAAGCGAATGGAACACCGAGGAGGCACGCCCCCGCAAGTTCTACCGCACGACCGCAGCCGGCACCTCGCTCGCACAGGTTCTCGCCGACGACTGGATCCGCCTCGACGGCGTGATTCGCGGACTCACCACCGCCCAGGCACAACCCCGCAGAGCCAATCCCCGCAGTGCTAATTCCCCCAGCGCTAATCCCCGCAAAGGAGACCAATCATGACCACGGCGACACTGACCGAGCGCTACCTCCATGCCGCCACACGCGGCCTGCCCGAGACGCAGCGCGCCGAAATTCGGCAGGAGCTCGCCGAACGCATCGGCGACGACATCGACGCACGGGTCAGAGCCGGCGCCGACCCGACCGAGGCCGAGACCCTCGCCCTCACCGAGCTCGGTGACCCCGACGTGCTCGTGGCGCAGTATCTCGACCGCCCGCAGTTCCTCATCGGCCCTCAGCTCTTCCCCACCTGGAAACGGCTCCTCAGAGTTCTCGCACTCACCGTGATCCCCACGGTCGCCGTCTTCTTCACCCTCGCGCAGACACTCGCGCACAAGCCCTTCGGCGAGATCGTGGGCTCGACCGTTGTGGTGCTGATCATGCTCACCGTGCACCTGGGCTTCTGGACGACACTCGTCTTCGCCGTGCTGGAGCGGTCGCTCGACGGCAAGCCGATCATGGAGTGGACACCCGAGCTGCTCCCCGAGATCACGGACTCCTCGCGCAATACGGTGCGCATCGACGTGGCCTCGAACCTCGTGTTCATCGCGCTCTTCGCGACCGGTCTCTTCGCCCACACCCTCGTGCTGCCCTTTCGCGACTCCGCCGGTGAGACCGTTCCGCTCGTGCAGCCGGACACGTGGGCCTGGCTTCCGTGGTACCTGACCGCGGTGCTCGTCCTCGATGCGACGTTCTGGATGCTGCTGGCTCGCCGTGGGCACTGGAACTACTGGTTCGTCGCGCTTCGCACGGTGCTGAGCCTCGCCAACGCGATTCCCGTCGCATGGCTGTTCGCGACCGACCGACTGTTCAACCACGAGTTCCTCGCCCTCACTGGCTGGAACAACTGGCAAGAACTGGTCTCGTCCGGTGGCGTGCTCGCGATCGTCTTCGCCTTCTTCACAGTCGGCATTTCAGCGATCTGGCCGATCGATGCCTTTCTCAAGGCACGTCACGCGGGGCGCGGCGGCAGGTGACTCGCATCCTCAAGCGATGCTGACCCCGCTACGTCGTGAGGCTCCGGTGCATGAGCCATCGTGTCATGCCGGCCGACTTCGATTCCGTCGCGATGACGCGCTCGAAGCCGATCGACTCGAACAGCGCAGTGGTTCCGACATAGGCGAAGGCCGAACTCACGCGTCGACCGTCGGGGTCGATGGGATAGGCCTCCAGCACGGGCGCGCCCTGCGAACGCGCGTAGTCGACGGCACCCTCCAGCAGGGGTCGCGAGAGACCCTGCCGACGGAATGCGGGTCGGATGACGATGCAGATCACGCTCCACACGGGGGCGTCGTCGACGGTGGGTATGGTGCGCGAGTGGGTGAGCCGGTGGTGGCTGGCGCGGGGGGCGACCGAACACCATCCGGCGGGTTCGCCGTCGACGTAGGCGATAACACCCGGCGGCGTGCCCTCCTCCGCGTAACGACGAAGCCGCGCGGGTCGCTCACGACCAGCGAGCGTGCGCTGCTCCTGGTTCGATATGCGGTAGCTGAGGCACCAGCAGGCCGGAGCGTCGGGGTTCTTCGGCGCGAGAACGAGGCCAACGTCGGCGAAGCGGTCGCTGGTGGCCGGGTGCACCTCGATCATCCCCTCATGCTAGCGACCGCATCCGACCGCGCACTCCCGCAGCACAGGTGGCAGAACTAGGCTCGAAGCGTGAGCGGAGACTTTCACAAGCCGACCCAGTTTCCGGGCGACGCCTTCGACTACCTCGAGGGTGCGGAAGATCCTGCTCAGGTGAGCCGCGTCGCCCACGACACGGCGGCGGCTCTGCTCGCACGGGTGAAGGAGAATCCCGACCCGGATGTCGTCGACCGCCTCGTGGCCTTCACCGACGTGCACGGAATCGACACCGTTGCCGAGCTGTGGGCGCGGGCGAACCCCCACACGCTGCCCGGCGCGCTCTGGCGCATCTACCTCGTGCGGCTCGCCATCCGGCAGAACCCCGCCGAGGTCGCGCTCGTGTTCCAGCGCGGCGTCGACGAACTCACCGGCATCGACCCCGTCGTCGCTGGCGCGCCGAATCCCAGCGGCCCCGCCGAGGTCACCGAACTCGCCGACCGCATCCTTCGCGGAGCCTTCGAGGGCGACTTCGCCGATGCCCTCGACCGCGCCGCCGCGTTCTGCCGCATCTCGGCGGCGGGGGCGACGAGCATCGCCGACGACTTCGAGCCCACAGAGCCCGAGCGCTCGAGTGAACTCACGACAAGGGCGCTGCGCTACTCGACGACCGCGCTCGAGCTCGCGACCTGCGCGCGACTGTGGCGCAGCGAGACGCTCGCCTGAACTTGCTCGCGAGGTGCCAGTCTGCGCTAGTCGTGCTGGCGGCAACCCACAGGAAGTGGCATCTCGCGGGCAGGGAATGGACGCACAGGCGGGGCGGTTAGACTCTCTCGTGACCCGTCAGGGTCCATGCCGGGCCGCAGTAACCCCGGGCTCCACTTTTAGCCGCTGCGAGCGGCCTCGCGCCGAGAGGCGTTCTGCGGCTCGGCACTCCTTCGCCCCACACGGTGATCGAGTAGCGCGCTGTGCGCGCGTATCGAGATCGGATCGTGGGGTCTTGGTCTCGATACGCCGCCTGTGGCGGCTACTCGACCGGCGGGCAGCAGGATGCGTGCGAGTCCGGCACTATCCGAACTTGCCCGAGACGTAGTCCTCGGTCGCCTGCACCGACGGGTTCGAGAACATCGTGCTCGTGTCGTCATACTCGATGAGCTTGCCGGGTTGGCCTGTGCCGGCGATGTTGAAGAACGCCGTCTTGTCGCTCACCCGCGACGCCTGCTGCATGTTGTGGGTGACGATGACGATCGTGTAGTCCTTCTTCATCTCCTCGATGAGGTCCTCGATCGCGAGCGTCGAGATGGGGTCGAGGGCCGAGCAGGGCTCGTCCATGAGGATGACCTCGGGCTCGACCGCGATCGCACGGGCGATGCACAGGCGCTGCTGCTGGCCGCCCGAGATGCCAGAGCCTGGACGGTCGAGGCGGTCCTTGACCTCGTTCCACAGGTTGGCGCCGCGCAGGGACTTCTCGACGAGGTCGTCGGCATCCGACCGGGAGATGCGCTTGTTATTGAGGCGAACGCCCGCGAGCACGTTGTCGCGAATCGACATCGTGGGGAAGGGGTTGGGTCGCTGGAACACCATGCCGACCTGTCGGCGCACGAGCACGGGGTCGACGCCGGGGTCGTAGAGGTTCGAGCCGTCGATGAGCACCTCCCCGTCGACGTAGGCACCGGGGATGACCTCGTGCATGCGGTTGAGCGTGCGGATGAAGGTCGACTTGCCGCAGCCCGATGGACCGATGAAGGCGGTCACGCTGCGCGGCTCGATGTCGAGCGTGATGCCCTCTACAGCCTTGAACTTGCTGTAGTAGACGTCGAGGTCGCGAACTTCGATTCTCTTGGACACTTCAGGTTCCTTCTATCGGCCGTTCTTGGGGGCGAAGTAGCGGGCAATGAGACGTGCAATGACGTTGAGCAGCATCACGATGAGGATGAGGGTGAGCGCGCCGGCCCACGCTCGATCGAGGTAGGCCTGAGCATCCGTGCCCTGGGCGACGTAGGAGTTGTAGACGAACACCGGCAGCGTCTGCATGAAGTCCGAGAACGCGTTCCAGTTCATGTTGTGCGTGAAGCCAGCGGCGACGAGCAGCGGAGCGGTCTCACCGATCACGCGCGCGATGGCAAGAGTGATGCCGGTCATGATTCCCGCAATGGATGTCGGAAGCACCACTTTGAGAATGGCGAGCCACTTCGGCACACCCAGTGCGTACGCCGCCTCGCGCAACTCGTTGGGAACGAGCCGAAGCATCTCCTCGCTGGACCGCACGACGACGGGGATCATCAGCACCGACAGGGCGATGGCACCCGCGAATCCCATTCGTGTTCCCGGCCCGAAAAGCATGGCGAAGAGGCTGAAGGCGAAGAGGCCGGCAACGATCGACGGGATGCCGGTCATGACGTCGACGAAGAAGGTGATGGCCTGCGCGAGTCGGCCTCGGCCGTACTCCACGAGGTAGATCGAGGTGAGCAGACCGATAGGCACTGAGATGAGGGTCGCGGCGAGGGTCACGATGAGCGTTCCGACGAGGGCGTGGGCCGCGCCTCCGCCCTGGCCGAGCACGTTGCGCATCGTCTCGGTGAGGAATGCCCAGTCGAAGCGGGCAGATCCATTGACGACGACGGTGAAGACGAGTGAGATCAGTGGTAAAAGCGCGATGACGAAGGCCAGCGTCACGAGAGTCGTGACCAGGCGATTCATTGCGGGGCGGCGTCCCTCGACAAGCCGAGATGTGACATAGAGCACGACGCCGTAGAGGAGCACGCCGACGAGAACAGCGCCCACGATGTTGAACTCGGCCGGCTCTCCGGATGTCGACTCCGCCAGCATGAGCAGGAGGAACGCCACGAAGGAGACGACGAGACCGCCCAGCAGAATGAACCAAGACGAGCGTCTGCTGAGCTGCCCTGCCGAGTACACGTTGACCTCTGCGACTGCGGTCATCGGAGTCGTTGCTGCCGTCACTAGTTGGCCCCCGAGAATTCTTTGCGGCGGTTGACGATGTAGCGCGCAAGCGAGTTCACCACGAGCGTGATGGCGAAGAGGATGAGTCCCGTTGCGATGAGCACGTTGACGTTGATCCCGTAGGCCTCGGGAAAGCTCAAAGCGATGTTGGCGGCAATCGTCGACGGGTTGTTCGAACTGATGAGGTTGAAGGTGACCACGCCGCTCGCCGAGAGCACCATGGCCACCGCCATCGTCTCGCCGAGCGCGCGGCCGAGACCGAGCATCGCACCGGAGACGATGCCGGCGCGAGCGAACGGAAGCACCGACATTCGGATCATCTCCCAGCGTGTGGCGCCGAGCGCAAGGGCGGCCTCTTCGTGGAGCACTGGCGTCTGCAGGAAGACTTCGCGGCAGATCGCGGTGATGATGGGCAAGACCATGACGGCAAGAACGATTCCCGCGGTGAGAATCGAACGACCGGTGCCGGATGCGGGACCCGCGAAGAGGGGAATCCAGCCGAGGTGCTGTTCCAGCCACGCATACGCGGTTCGGGATGCGGGGGCGAGCACGTTGGCGCCCCAGAGGCCGAACACCACCGACGGGACGGCGGCGAGCAGGTCGATGATGTAGCCGAGAACCGTTGCGAGTGCTCGCGGTGCGTAGTGCGAGATGAAGAGGGCGATGCCAATGGCGAGCGGAATCGCCATCACGAGGGCGATGGTGGCGGCCCAGAGCGTTCCGAAGACGAGCGGCCACACGTACTCCCAGAAGCTCTGACCCCTCAGGATCGACGTGGTCTCAGGGTCGGCGACGATGCCGGGCATCCCCTGAATGAGCAGGAACGCGGCAACGGCCGCGAGCACCGCGAGGATGAGAGAGCCGGCTGCGAGGGTGCTGCCAGAGAAGACGCGGTCGCCGACTCGCTGCTTCGAGATGGGCTTCGTCGGGGCCTTCACCGCCGGGCCTGCCGTCGTGGTCATCTGCGCTTCAGTTCCCTGTGATTGCTTGGGGTTGTCAGTGGGGTGAGCGTGCCGGTTGCCCGCCGCCTAAGTCTGCCCGGTGTCCGTCACTCGCACAACATGAGTGCGGGGGACACCGGGCAGACGTCAGCTGGTGCTACTTGATGGCTGCGATAGCGGCCTCAGCCTTGGCGCGGAAGTCGGCCGAGATTGGGGCCGAACCGGCGTTCGCGGCCGCGGCGGTCTGGCCTTCTTCGCTGATCACGTAGCTGAGGTAGCCCTTGACGAGGTCGACGACGCTCTTGTTCTGGTACTCGACGCAGGCGACGATGTACGAGATGAGCACGACCGGGTAGACGCCCGACTCGGCGGTGTCACGGTCGATGTCGACCGCGAAGTCGAACTCGGTGCGACCCTCCGCGAACGGCGAGGCGTCGACGATGGCCGCAGCGGCCTCCGGCGAGAACGGCACGAAGTCGTTGCCGACCTTCACCGCGACGGTGCCGAGGCTGCCAGCACGCGAGGCGTCGAGGTAGCCGAAGGTTCCGACGTTGCCGTTGAGGGCGTCCGCGACACCCGACGTCTGCGGCGCGGCGGTGCCGACCTGGATCGGCCACTCGCCGTCAGGCTCATAGGTCCACACCGAGGGGGCTGCCGAGGCGAGGTAGTCGGTGAAGTTCTCGCTCGTGCCCGAGTCGTCTGCACGGTAGATAGGCTCGATCGCCAGGTCGGGAAGGGTCACGCCTGCGTTGTCCGCGGCGATGGCCGGATCGTTCCAGTTGGTGATCGCGCCGGTGAAGATGCTCGCGATCGTGTCGGCGCTCATGTTCAGCGACGTGATGCCGTCAAGGTTGAACGCGATGGCGATCGGCGAGATGTACGCGGGCAGTTCGATGATGTCGGTGCCGGGAACGCACGTTCCGAAGGCATCCTCCGCGATCTCCGCATCGTTGAACGCCCGGTCGGTGCCGGCGAACTGGGCGCCGCCGCCTCGGAAGGCGTCGCGGCCCGCACCCGAACCGTCGGGCGAGTAGTTGATGTTGACGTCTTCGTTGGCTGTCTGGAAGCCGGCGATCCATGCCTCCTGTGCCGATCCCTGAGCCGAGGCGCCCACGCCGACGAGCGTGCCGCTCAGGCCAGGGGTGCCCGAGTCGACCGGGTCGGTGGTGCCGGGGGTCTCCGCCGCGCACGACGACAATACGAGAGCGCCCGCGAGGGCGACGGCAGCGACGCTGCCAATGCGCTTGAGGTTCACTGTTTTCCTTCCGAGGGAATGTGATGGGTGGGGCCGGTGCTGGCCTCGCGTTCGACGCTAGGTCGCGGTGGTGACCGGATCGGCCCGAGTCGGTGAACGACAGGTGAACGAGTGGTGAACGTGCCAGCGGGGCACGCGTTTCCCGTTTACTTGATGGCGGTGATCGCCTCGATGGCCTTCGAACGGAAGTCGGCGGAGATGGGGGCAGACCCCGCGTGGGAGGCCGCAGCATCCTGACCTGCGACGCTGACGACGTAGCTGAGGTAGCCCTTGACGAGGTCGATGATGTGCTTGTTGCGATATTCGACGCAGGCGATGACATAGCTGATCAGCACGAGGGGGTAGGTGCCTGCCTGGGTAGTCTCGCGGTCGAGATCGACGGCGAAGTCGAAGGCGCCTCGTCCCGCGACGAGAGGGGACGCGTCCACAAGGGCGGCGGCGGCCTCAGCCGAGTACGGAACGAAGTCCTCGCCGACCTTCAGCGCAACGGTGCCCAGGCCCGCAGAGCGCGACGCGTCGATGTAGCCGATGGTGCCCGTGTTCTTGAGTGCGTCGGCGACACCCGAGGTCTGCGATGCGGCCGTCCCGACCCGCACCGGCCAGTTGTCGACAGCGCCGAACGTCCACACCGCAGGTGCCGCCGACGCGAAGTAGTCCGCGACGTTCTCCGTCGTGCCCGAGGTGTCGGCGCGGTAGATCGGTTCGATCGGGGTCGACGGAAGAGCCACACCGCCGTTCTGGGAGGCGATGGCGTCATCGTCCCACCGTGTGATGTCACCGACGAAGATGCGAGCAATGGTGTCGGCATCCATGTTGAGGGAGTCGATGCCGTCCAGGTTGAAGGCGATCGCGATCGGCGAGATGTAGACGGGGAGTTCGATGAGGCCGGTGCCCGGAACGCAGGACCCGAACGCGTCCTCCGCGATCTCCCTGTCGTTGAATGCGCGATCGCTGCCGGCGAACTGGGTCGCACCGCCCCGGAAGGCGTCGCGGCCCGCACCCGAGCCGTCCGGCGAGTAGTTGATGTTGGCGTGCACGTTGGCTGTCTGGAAGCCAGCGACCCACGCTTCCTGTGCCGAGCCCTGTGCCGACGCGCCCACGCCGACAAGCGTCCCACTCAGAATCGGGTCGCCGGAAACGCCGGCGCCTGGATTCTCCGTCGCGCACGACGACAGCACGAGGCAGCTCGCCATGGTGAAAGCAGCGATGCTGCCGATGCGCTTGGGAACCACTGCTCTCCTTCCCAGAGAACGCGCGTTGCAGGAACGTACTGGCCTCGCGGCCGACACTCCATAGTAATTAGAGAGCGGGCCCGTGAGTCTCCACCGCGACGAGTCCCCTGCCCGGATCGTCGATCGGGATGTGCAGCACCGAGAACTGACCGGTGGAGAGCAGGGATGCCCGTTGCAGCCTGCCGCCGATCTTGGTGCCGGTCTGGTGGGCGACCTCGGCGATGATCTCCGGCAGCACCGGCCCATGACTGCACACGACCGCGGTGCGTTTCGCCGACAACCGCTTGGTGACCACCTTGGCGAGGCCGTTCTTGCCGTCGTAGTAGGCATCCTGACTCACCGCACTCGCCAGCTTGACGGGCAGCTCGACGCGCTCCGCCAGCGGGGCGATCGTCGCCTGGCAGCGGGCGGCGGTGCTGCTGACCAGGCGCTCGGGGCCGAAGGCGGCGACGCTGGCGGCGACGTTGGCGGCCTGCTCGAGACCGCGGTGAAGAAGGGGCCGTGTGGCGTCAGGGCCGTCCCAGTCACTCGGCGGAACCGCTTTGGCGTGGCGCAGGGCGATGATGGCGAAGGTCCTGTGGTGGTCGCGCTCGACGAGAGCGGCGAAACGGTCGAGCACGTCGCGATCGCGCTTGTAGCTCAGGGCCGCGCGAGCCTTCTTGAGCGGCAGCCACTCGATCGCGGAGATCTCGGTGTTGGGCTCGAAGCTCGAGTGGGCGTGGGCATGATCGTCGACGTGCGCGCTCCAGTAGTGAACAGTCTTGGGGCGACCGGCATGGTCGGTGTACTCGGTGGTGCCGAGCGGGGCGCCGAGAACGATGTCGAGGCCCGCCTCTTCCCAGGTTTCGCGCACCGCGGCCTGAGGCAGGCTCTCACCCGGGTCGACCTTGCCCTTCGGCAGCGACACGTCGTTGCGGCGGTCACGGTGCACGAGCAGCACCTGCAGCATGGAATCGACGCTGCGCCACAGAACGGTTCCCGCGGCCAGAACGGTCCCCGTTGCCGCGGCGGTTTGGCCCGTCACGGGCGTCGCGCTCCGCGTCGCCGTGCCAATACCTGCCGCATAGTCACATTGTGCAGGTCGGCCAGCGCCGTCCCGTCCTCTGCGACCGCGCGTCGCGTCCATTCCCCCGTCGATTCGAGCTGCCACGACGTGACCTCGGGCGACATGGCGCGGTCGAAGAGCTCGTCGATGTAGTCGAGATGCTCGGGCCGCGTCAGTCGCACGAGCGCCTCGACCCGTCGATCGAGATTGCGGTGCATGAGGTCGGCACTGCCGATGAACACCTGCGGGTCACCCTCATTGTGGAACGCAAAGACGCGCGAGTGCTCCAGATAGCGCCCCACGATGGAGCGCACCCGAATGGTCTCGGAGAGCTCGGGCACCCCGGGGCGCACCGAGCAGATGCCGCGCACCCACAGGTCGATCGGCACACCCGCCTGACTCGCCGTGTAGAGCGCGTCGATGATCGCCTCGTCGACGATGGAGTTCACCTTGATGCGGATGCCGCTCGGTCTGCCCGCGCTCGCCGCTGCGGTCTCCGCGGCGATGCGCTTGAGCAGTCCCTTGCGCATGTGCAGGGGAGCCACGAGCAGCCGCTTGAACTTCTTCTCGATCGCGTAGCCGGAGAGCTCGTTGAAGAGACGCGTGAGGTCTTTGCCCACCTGCTCGTTCGCGGTGAACAGCCCGAGATCCTCATAGATTCGGCTCGTCTTGGGGTTGTAGTTTCCCGTGCCGATGTGGCTGTAGTGGCGCAGCTCACCGCCCTCCTCGCGCACCACGAGCGCGAGCTTGCAGTGCGTCTTGAGACCGACCATTCCATAGACGACGTGCACGCCCGCGCGCTCGAGCTGGCGTGCCCAGTTGATGTTGGCGGTCTCGTCGAAGCGAGCCTTGATCTCCACGAGCGCGAGCACGGCCTTGCCCGACTCGGCGGCCGCGATGAGCGCCTCGACGATCGGGCTGTCACCGCTCGTGCGGTACAGCGTCTGCTTGATCGCGAGCACCTTGGGGTCGCGAGCCGCCTGCTCGATGAAGGTCTGCACGCTCGTCGCAAAGGACTCGTACGGGTGATGAACGAGCACGTCTCCGCGCGTGATCGCGCTGAAGACGTCCGAGGGCTCGGTCGGGTCGCCCGGCTGGAAGGCGAGCGCCGTCGTCGGCACGTGCCGCGAGTAGCTGAGCTCGGGTCGCTCGAGCCGGGTCAGCTGAAAGAGACCCCCGAGGTCGAGCGGCGCCGGCAGTCGATAGACCTCCTGATCGGTCACGCCGAGCTCGCGCACGAGCAGCTCGAGGGTGCGCTCGTCCATGTCGTCGGTGATCTCGAGACGGATGGGAGGACCGAAGCGCCGCCGCAGCAGCTCGCGCTCGAGCGTCTGGATGAGGTTCTCGGACTCGTCCTCCTCGACCTCGACATCCTCGTTGCGGGTGACACGGAACTCGTGGTGGGCGAGGATCTCCATCCCCGGGAACAGTTCGCCGAGGTGATTCGAGATGAGGTCTTCGAGGGGGATGTAGCGCAGCAGGTTGCGCTCATCGGGCGGCAGCTCGACGAAGCGCGGCAGCACGGTCGGAACCTTGACCCTCGCGAACTGCTCCTTGCCCGTGGCCGGATTGCGCACACGCACCGAGAGGTTGAGCGAGAGCCCCGAGATGTAGGGGAAGGGGTGGGCCGGGTCGACCGCGAGCGGCATCAGCACGGGGAAGATCTGGGTCGAGAAGATCTCGTCGATGCGTTCGCGGTCCTCGTCGTCGAGGTCGGCCCACGACTCGATGTGAATGTCGGCATCGTCGAGCGCGAGCTTGATGTCGTTCGTGAACACCGCCGCGTGGCGGGCCTGAAGCTCGTGCGCCTTCGCGCTGATCGCCTCGAGCACCTCGAGCGGAGGCACGCCCGCGTTCGTCGGCACCGCGAGCCCCGTCAGAATGCGTCGCTTGAGTCCCGCGACGCGCACCATGAAGAACTCGTCGAGGTTGGTTGCGAAGATCGACAGAAAGTTCACGCGCTCGAGCAGCGGCAGGTTCTGATCCTCCGCGAGCTCGAGCACGCGCTGGTTGAAGGCGAGCCAGCTCAGCTCACGGTCGAGAAAGCGGTCTGCGGGCATCGAGCCGTCGTCGCTCCACGCGGGCGCGTAGTCATCGTCGATGCTGTCGGTCGCGCGACCGTGTTCGTCAATGAGCCCGCCGCCATCCATTCGACAATCTTTACACCGTGAGAGTGTCGTTGCGAATACGGTCAGGCAAACGGTGGGCTAACGCGACCGGGGCTCGGGATGGTGCGGCTCAGGATGCTGCGCTTCAAGACCGCGCGCTTCAGGATCGCGCGCGCGAGTACTGCACGTCGATCGTGTGCCGCGTGAATCCGTAGCGCTCGTACAGGGCAAGCGCCGACTCGTTGTCGGCCTCGACGTAGAGGGCCGCCGTCGTCACCCCGCGCTTGCGCAGGCGCGCCAGGCCGGCATCCATGAGGATGCGCGAGAGACCCTTGCCCTGGTGCTCGGGCGCGACACAGATCGCATAGATCTCCCCGATCGCGGGCTCGGCGGGGTCGATCTTCAGCCAGTTCGAGCCGACGAGCTGCTCGCCCGCGAAAAGCAGCAGAAAGTCGTCGGCATCGAACCACGACTCGGCCCTGCGCGCGTCGAGGTCTCGCTGCGTGAGCGTGCCCTGCTCCGGGTGCTCGGCGAAGGCGCGGGCGTTGAGGTCGAGCCACGCGGCGTCGTCTACCCCCGCCCGAAACGTTGCGAAATGCAGGAGAGTGGGGGTGCCGGACGCGGATTCATGGGCATCTCTTGGCGAGAGTTCGAAGAACTCCTGCATTTGGGGGATGAGCGAGGGGACGGCGACCTCCGGCGTGAGCGTCGCGTGCAGCTGCAGGAGGGTTCGGATGGGCCGGAAGCCGAAGCGTGCGGCCAGAGCACGAGCGCCGGGATGATCGCCGTGCGACCAGGCGAGCGACGGAGCGGCCTCGCTCGCGAGCACACGCTCGAGCAGGGCCGCACCGTGACCCTGCCGACGCGCGTCGGGGTCGATGACGAGCTCGAACTCGACGGCGTTGAACACCGCGGCACCGATGCCGTCGGCACCGCCGCCATCCGCAGCGAGCAGCTCGCGCGAGCCGGCGTCGAGGTCGATGAGGGACTGGTCCGAGAACGGTGGTGAGGCATCCGTCGCCGTCGCCCTCGCCACGAGCTCGGTGAACCATCGCGGAATCACGCGAGCCCCAGAGCGTCGTCGAGGTTCTGCATGCCGCGATCGGCGGCGTCGCGAACCCGTGCGTCGTCGCCATTGAAGAGGTAGCCGACGTTGCGAACGGTTCCGATGAGGGCGTCGAACTCGCCGAGCTTCGCGCGAAGGCGACGCACGTGAACGTCGACGGTGCGGGTTCCGCCGAAGTAGTCGTAGCCCCACACCTCGCTGAGCAGCTGCTCGCGCGTGAACACCCGGTCGGGGTGGGCGGCGAGAAAGCGCAGCAGCTCGAACTCCTTGTAGGTGAGATCGAGAGTGCGGTTGTGCACTCTGGCGGTGTAGTTCGACTCATCGATCGTGACGCCCGCCGCGGTGAAGCGACCGGGCTGCCGAGACCCGCCGTTGCGTCCGATCAGGAGACGGATGCGCGCCTCGACCTCGCCCGGGCCGGCACCGGTGAGCACGATGTCATCGGCGCCCCAATCGGAGTTGACGACGGCGAGCCCGCTCTCGGCCACCACCAGCAGCACGGGGATGCCGATGCCCGCCGTGACGATGATCTTGCACAGGGCGCGCGCCTCGGCGAGGTCGGTGCGGGCGTCGACGACGGCGAGTTCCACGCTGCCGAGGCTTGCGAGAGCGGAGGCGTGCGCGGGGGCCGAGCGCACCGAGTGGCTCAGAAGGGCAAGCGCAGGGAGCGCAGCACTATCGGCCGCGCCGGTGAGCACTAGCACTTGAGCCACGGGCTCTCCCTCATTGCCGAAGGCCTATTGCCAAGGCAACAGTCTATTGCGCCAATTGGTGCAAGATTGAGGGGTGACGGTTGAGGAGAGCGGTGCACCGAGCGAGGCTCGGCGCTGGGTCAGTGTCACCGCCGTGTGGATAGCGACGGCGGTCGGTGCGCTCGCCGTCGTGCTCTTCGCCCCCAGCGCGCAGCAGTACACGTGGCTGCCGCTCGTGCTCGCGCTCGCGGTGATCCTCACGTTCGTCCTTCAACTGTCACTGCAGAACAAGGTCGGACTCGTCTCACGCATCACGCTCTCACTGGGTGGTGCGCTCGTCATCCTCATGATCGCCACGCTCGCTCTCCTGCCGAATCTGCTCACCTCGGCGGCCTGAGCGACGCGGTGCTAATCTGGCAGCATGCTTCTTGCACTTGAGCTGTTCTTCGTCGGCCTGCTGCTTCTGGCCATGCTCGCGATCGGATTCGTCTCCGTCGTCGTCCTGTACAACCTCTTTCGAGGACAGCGTTAGTCGGGAGTATCCATGCTGAGGCTCGACGCCGACGTTCCGGCCGAGCTGGCTCCGCTCTCCTGGTTGCTGGGCGTCTGGGAGGGCAGCGGAGTCGTCAGCTATGACGTCTCCGTCGGCGCCGCCGACGACGTTCGTGGCGGCGAATTCGGTCAGCGCGTGAGTTTCAGCCACGACGGTCTTCCCTACCTCAACTACTCGTCCTACGCCTGGCGCGAGGGTGACGACGGAGCGCAGGAGCCGCTCATGGTCGAGACCGGGTACTGGCGGCTGAGCCGCAACGCGACGGCCGCCGACCCCGGCCCGGGCATGCTCGCGGGCGAGGGCGCACCCTCGTTCGAGACGGCATCCGATGTCGAGTCCCTGCGCAACGCCGCGGGGGCGTTCGACATCGAGGTGCTGCTCGTGCACCCGGGGGGCGTGAGCGAGCTCTACCTCGGGCAGGTCGACGGTCCCCGCATCGACGTGGCGACGGATGCCGTCATGCGGTCGGGCACGGCAAAGGAGCACACTGCATCCACCCGCATGTACGGGCTCGTCGACAGCCACCTGCTCTGGGCGTGGGATCTTGCCGCACTCGGCCACGACCTGCGGTCGCACGCCTCGGCACGATTGGCCCGCGTTGACTGAGCTGCTGTTCGACCGAGGCGGGGCCGTCGCAGCCGAGGGCTCCGACGCGGGCGTTGCCGCTCACTACGGCAATCCGTTCGCGGAGCAGCGCGCTCTCGCCGCGGGTGAGGCCGTGGTTGCGGTCGCGCGGGGTGTGATCACGATCACGGGCGAAGACCGGCTTCTGTGGCTGCACAACCTCACGAGTCAGAGTCTGCGCATGCTGCAACCCGGCGACTCCGCGGAGACCCTGCTGCTCAGCCAGACCGGCCGTATCGAGCACGTCATCCGCGTGATCGACGACGGTGTCTCTCTCTGGCTGCTCGTGGAGCCCACCGAGGCCGAGGCGCTGCTCGCCTGGCTCGACTCGATGCGCTTCATGATGCGCGTCGAGGTCTCCGATCGCACGCCCGAGTTCGCCGTGGTCGGCACCCTCGGGTCACCGCCCGTCGATCCCGCAGCGCCGAACGACGTGCCGCTCGTCTGGCATGATCCCTGGCGTGAACCCGTCGCGGGGGGCCACCAGTACGCGACCGTCATCGAGCATCCCGCGTCCGAGTGGGCGTACCGGGAGTTCCTGATCGAGCGCACACGGGTGTCCGCACTGGTCGAGGTGCCGGTTGCCGGAATCCTCGCGCTCGAGGCGCTGCGCATCGCCGCGTGGCGGCCCCGGTTCACCACCGAGGTCGATGACAAGGCGATCCCGCACGAGTTCGACTGGATGCGGTCATCCGTTCACCTGTCGAAGGGCTGCTACCGCGGCCAGGAGACCGTGGCCAAGGTGCACAACCTCGGGCATCCTCCGCGTCGGCTCGTCATGCTGCACCTCGACGGCTCCGACAGCGCGCTGCCCGACCGCGGGGCGGAGGTGCGGCTCGGCGAGAAGGTCGTCGGGCAGGTGACGTCGGTCGCCCAGCACTTCGAGCTGGGGCCGATCGCCCTCGCCCTCGTCAAACGCATGACGGCGACGGATGCCGCGCTCACCGTGGCAGCGGAGGGCATCGCTATCGCCGCAGCCCAGGAGGTGATCGTGCCGACCGATGCGGGCATGGTCGCTCCACGGCCGAAGCTGGGGCTGCTGCCGCCTCGCACCTAAACTGATCCCATGACGCACACGCTCATCCTGCTTCGCCACGGCCAGTCCACGTGGAACGAGTCCAACCAGTTCACCGGCTGGGTCGACGTTCCCCTCACCGACCTCGGCCGAGACGAGGCCCGGCGAGCGGGGGAGCTGATCGCCGCGGCGGGGCTGCTGCCCGACATCCTCTTCACGTCACGGCTCAAGCGTGCGATCCACAGCGCTCAACTCGCCCTGGCTGCCGCCGACCGCGACTGGATCGATGTCGAACGGTCGTGGCGCCTCAACGAGCGCCACTACGGCGCGCTGCAGGGCAAGAACAAGGCCGAGACGCTCGAGGCCTACGGCGAGGAGCAGTTCATGACGTGGCGCCGCTCGTTCGACGTGCCGCCGCCCCCGCTCGACGACGACGCAGAGTTCTCGCAGGCGCACGACCCGCGCTATGCCGGCCTCGGCGATGACCTGCCCCGCACGGAGTGCCTCAAAGACGTCATCGATCGGATGCTCCCCTACTGGAAGAGCGACATCGTGCCCGCCCTCGCCTCGGGCAAGGTCGTGCTCGTGGCTGCGCACGGCAACTCGCTGCGGGCGCTCGTCAAGCATCTCGACGGCATCTCCGATGACGAGATCGCCGAGCTCAACATCCCCACGGGCATCCCGCTCGTCTACGAGCTCGGCGACGACTTCATGCCGACGAAGCCGGGCGAGTACCTCGACCCGGATGCCGCGGCGGCCGGTGCGGCGGCGGTGGCGGCGCAGGGCAAGCACTGACCCCTCCCGTCCGCTGGTTGAGCAGCCTGGATGGTCCGCTGGTTGAGTAGCCCGCGGCAGCGGGCGTATCGAAACCCGGTTCGATGGGGTGATCTCGATACGCGGCTGTGCCGCTACTCGATCGACGGAAGTGGTGCTGCGCTGCTGGTTGAGTAGCCCGGATAGTCCGCTGGTTGAGTAGCCCGCGGCAGCGGGCGTATCGAAACCCGTTTCGTCGGGGGTGATCTCGATAAGCGGCTGCGCCGCTACTCGATCGACGGAAGTGGTGCTGTGCCGCTACTCGATCAACGCAAGTGGTGCTGCACGCTACTCGACCGACGGGGCGAGTCAGTCGTCGGAGCCGGCCCAGTCACCCGTCGCCAGGTAGAAGACCTTCTTCGCGATCGACACGGCGTGGTCGGCGAAGCGCTCGTGGTAGCGCGAGGCGAGCGTCGCATCGACGGTCTCCTCGGTGTCGCCCTTCCAGCGTTCGCCGAGAACCTTGTCGAAGACGCTGAGGTGCAACTCGTCAACCTTGTCGTCGTCGTTGCGAATCTCCTGCGCGAGGTTGGGGTCTTGAGTGCGCAGCAGCTCGGTGAGCTTCTTGGCGATCGCGACGTCGAGCGCACCCATGTCGAGGAAGGTTCCGCGAAGCGACTTGGGAACGACCTTCTCGGGAAAGCGGTAGCGGGCGAGTTGGGCGATGTGCTCGCTCATGTCACCCATGCGCTCGAGCGAGGAGGAGACGCGCAGCGCGCTCACAACGATGCGCAGGTCGCGCGCGACGGGCTGCTGACGCGCCAGGATGTCGATCGCGAGCTCGTCGAGGCTCACCGTCAGGGCGTCGATCTTCGAGTCGTCTTCGATGACCTCTTCCGCGAGCGCGACGTTGGACTCGTTGAACGCGCGCGTCGCTTTGTCGATCGACTGCTCCACGAGTTCCGCGATCTCGACGAGTCGCTCTTGAACCTCTTGGAGCTCCTGTTGGAACACTGCGCGCATTGTGGTTGCCTCGTGAATTCTTTCGATGGACGGCGGCTCGGCTACGAAACTGAATGTCACGGCCGGGTTCATCCTGCCGTTGCCAGGTGAACAGTCGATGATCGGTGACTGAACACTCGGTCTCACTCGCGCTGACCGACGGCTTCGGGCCATTTCCGCCGAACTTGAGTAACTAATCTAGTCCCTATGGACTCCGCATGGCTGGTGGTGCTCACCCTCGTGTTCGGCGCCGTCGTGGGTGGAGGTATCGTCGCCCTCTTCTATGCGGCCTTTCGTCACGGTGAACGAGTCTCCAAGGTCGTGAACTCCGAGGTACCAGAGGGTGCACAGCAGGTGATCAACGTGCTGCGTTCTGCCGGCGTCGTCGTCGACCCGTCGAACACGGTCATCATGCACTCCGAGGGGGCGGCGGCTCTCGGTCTCGTGAACCAGCAGCGGCTCGCGCACCAGGTCATGCAAGACCTCGTGAACGAGGTGCGGCGCACGGGTGAGACGACGGTCAAGGAGCTGGAGGTTCCCAAGGGTCCATTCGGCAGCGCGACGATCTCCCTCGCGGTTCGGGTGGCCCGCTTGGGCACCCGCTACGTGCTCG
>JAHBSW010000044.1 GCA_019638935.1 Cryobacterium sp. | reverse complement strand
GCATCGTGGCGTACGAGGCGCTCGCGGGACGGCGGCCGTTCTCGGGCGAATCGCAGGTCGCCATCGCCATGGCGCAGATCAACGACGCTCCCGCCGACCTGCCGGTCACGGTCGCTGAGCCCGTGCGCAACCTGGTCATGTCGTGCCTCGCGAAGAAGCCCGCCGAGCGGCCCTCGACGGCTGCGCACCTCTCGCGAGCTGCTGTCGCCCTCCGCCGCGGCGATGTCGCGACGGCAGCGGCCGCCGTTCCCGCTATTCTCACGGGCAGTGTCGCGAACGCCGGTGTCCCGCTGGACACTCAAGCGGCCACTCGAGTGCTTCCTTCGGTGCAGGAGGGTGGTGGAGTGGTCACATCGACCAGTCAGCGAAACCCGTGGACCTGGCCGCTCGTCGCGCTCATCGGCATCCTGCTCGTCGTTCTCGTGGGCACACTGATCGCACTGTTCGCTCAGCCGAGCACCCCCGAGGAGCCTGAGCCCAGCACCTCGTCATCGCCGAGCCCGAGTCCGAGCCCGTCGCCGAGCCCGAGTCCGAGCCCCGAGGTCATCAACGTCGTGCTGGAGGACTACCTGGGCATGACCGAATCGGAGGTGCGCACCGCGCTTGGCGATCTCGGGCTCGTTGTCAGCGTCGAGACGGGTCTCCCGGCGAACAGTCCGGAGAACGTCGGAAAGGTCTACTCGGTGAACCCGACCGGGCCGCTCAGAGAGGGCGACCGGGTCACCGTGCTCAAGTACGGCGAGGTGCCTCCGCCCTCGAAGCCGGGGGCGCTGTCGGCCAGCAGCACGACGGGACCGACAGGGTCCACCATCAACATCAGCTGGACGCCGTACGTCTGCCCCGGCAGTCTGAACCTCGTGGCCTACGAGTTCACTCTCGATGGCGGATCGCTCTCGCCGAGCTCGCCGATTCCCCCCGGCACGACGAACGCCGAGGTCACCCTGCCGGGTGCACCGGGCGCGATTCACATCACCTACAACGTGAGCTGTGGCGGCATCCAATCGCCGCAGTCGGACGTGCTGACGCTCACAGCCGAGTAAGAGCAGGAAGAGCAAGTACACTTACGGGAGTCAAATCCCTGCAACCGAGAGAGAATCACGTGACAGACGGTACCCCCCTGCTCGCTGGCAGGTACCAGGTCGGCACGCTCCTCGGCCGCGGGGGAATGTCCGACGTGCACCTCGGCACCGACACCAGGCTCGGCCGCCAGGTCGCCATCAAGCTGCTCAAGCCCTCCCTCGCGACGGACCCCAAGTTCCGGATGCTCTTCCGCGAGGAGGCGCAGAAGGCGGCGCGGATGGCGCACCCGACGATCGTGCGCGTGTTCGACGCCGGCGAGGAGACCGTGCGGGATGCGCGCGGCATCGAAACGCAGGTTCCGTTCATCGTCATGGAGTACGTCGACGGACGAGTGCTCAAGGACATCATCGCCGAGGGTCCCCTTGAGCCGAGCGAAGCGGTGCGCATCATCTCGGGCGTTCTGACCGCTCTCGAGTACGCGCACCGAGCGCTGCTCGTGCACCGGGACATCAAGCCGGCCAACGTCATGGTGACACCGAGCGGCCAGGTCAAGGTGATGGACTTCGGCATCGCCCGCGCGGTCTCCGACAACTCCGCGACGGTGGCCGACACGAGTGCGATTCTCGGCACCGCACAGTACTTCTCGCCCGAACAGGCCCGCGGCGAGACGGTGGATGCTCGCACCGACCTCTACTCGACGGGTGTCGTGCTCTTCGAGCTGCTCACCGGTCGCGCGCCCTTCCAAGGTGAGCGTGCCGCGGCCGTTGCGTATCAGCACATCAGCGAGGCCCCCCCGAAGCCCTCGATCATCAACCCCAAGGTCTCACCCGCCGTCGACGCCATCGTGCTGCGCTCACTCGCCAAGGACAAGTTCGAGCGGTTCCAGACGGCACCCGAGTTTCGTGAAGACCTCGAGGCCGCGGCATCGGGTGCCGTGCCCGCGAAGAAGATCGCGACCCCCGACTTCAGCCAGGCGCTCTTCGGCGTGAACCCTCAGGGCGGCCAGACGACCACCGCCGCCATACGCCAACTTGCGAGCGGCGCCGATGATCGCGTCGTACGCACCCAGTCCCGCCCACCCGTGGCCTGGATCTGGGGCGGGATCGTCACGACCGCGGTCGTGCTCATCGGCCTCATGTTCTGGGTCGTCAATCTCAACGCCCCCATCCTCGCGCCCAACCTCTCGGTGGAGGTTCCACAGATCGTCGGCGACGTGTATGAAGCGGGTGCGAGCGAGCTCACCGCACTTGACCTCGTTCCGGAGCGCAAGACCGAAGCGAGCGATGTGTATGAGGAGGGAACGATCGTGCGCACGACGCCGGAGGCGGGCACCAAGGTGGCCCCCGGTCAGGTCGTGCAGGTGTGGGTGTCGATGGGTCGCACGCTCGGCACGATCCCTTCGGTCCTGAACATGACCGAATCCGACGCACGGGCCGCAATCGAAGCAGCCGGCTTCACGGCGGGCACGGCGACGACGCAGAACTCGCCTGACGTTCCCGCTGGCACCGTCATCGGCACGACGCCCGCCGCGGGTGAATCGCTTGCCGCCGGCACCGTCGTCAATCTGCTCGTGTCCGATGGGCTCGTCGAGGTTCCCGGCACCGTTGGCCAGTCTGTCAGCGAGGCGGCGTCGGCACTGCGCGCACTGAACCTGAGCGTCACGCTCGTTCCCGATACCGGATGCTCGGGCACGGTCGTCACGAGTCAATCGCTCTCGCCGGGTCAGCAGCCGCAGCGCTCCGCGGTCTCGCTCACCTACTGCGCGGGCTAGTTCCGCTCGCCCGGGCAGCCCGCGAGCAGAACTACTCCGTCGAGAGGGTGACGAGCGGCGAGCGCCCTCGCGCGGCATCCCGAGCCGTCTCGAGTCCGGCCACCTCGAGCCAGTTGGCGAGCAGCTGGTAGCCCCCCTGCGTCAGCACCGACTCGGGGTGGAACTGCACGCCGAACACCGGCTGAGTTTCGTGGCGAATGCCCATGACGACACCGCCGGCCGTGCGCGCGGTGATGACGAGCTCGTCGGGCACGGTCTCGTTGACGATGGCGAGTGAGTGGTATCGCGTCGCCTCGAAGGGCTGGGGAACATCGCGGTAGGCATCGCTCCCGTCGTGGGTGACGAGACTGGTCTTGCCGTGCATGAGCTCTTGCGCGTGGGTCACTGTCGCGCCGAGTGCCTCCGCGATGGCCTGGTGGCCCAGACACACGCCGAGCAGCGGTTGGCCCGATTCGAGCACGGCATGCACGATCGGGATCGACACTCCCGCGCTTGCGGGGGTTCCCGGACCCGGCGAGAGCAGCACGGCGTCGTACTCCGCGATGCGAGCGGGTGCCTCCTCCGCCGTGAAGTCGTCGTTGCGCACGACCGTGACCTCGGCGCCGAGCTCCTTGAGGTAGCCCGCGAGGGTGTAGACGAAGCTGTCGTAGTTGTCGACAACGAGAACGTGCGTCATGCTTCGATGGTCACTTCCGGGGTGTCGATGATCGTCTGAACCCACGGGAACACCCAGGTCACGAGGGAGAAGAGCACTGCTGCGACGAGCAGCAGCACGATGATGACCCGCACCCACACCGGACCCGGCAGAATTCGCCACAACGCTGCGTACATCCGCCTACCCCTCCGGATTCACGAGAGCGGCGATCTCGGCGGGTGGCCCCGCCTCAGCGGGCTGCCACGATTCGAGCACGCTGTACGCGATGATGCGCTCGGCGCGTGAGAAACGCGGGTTGCAGCTCGTCATGGTGAGGATGCGGTCGGTGACCTCCATCGTGTCTGGCACGCGTGGCAGGGGGTTGAGCACGTCGATCGCCGATGGCCACACGTACTCCATGTTGCGGAAGACGTAGGTGTAGTAGGCGTCCTGGGTTCGGATGATGATCTTGTCACCGACGCGCAGCTCGCCGATGTCGGAGAACGGTTTGCCGTAGGTGGTGCGGTGAGCGGCGACGGCGAAGTTTCCGACCTCACCGGGAAGCTGGGTCTCGGGATAGCGACCAATGCCTTTGGTGTCGAGCACCTTCGACTCGCTGACGCCCTCCCACACGGTGCGCTGGTAGTCGCTCCCGAAGCGGGGAACGTACATGATCGCGAACTGCTGCGCGTCGCCGACCTTGGCCGAAACGATCGGCACGCCGTAGTCGATCGGCACGGCAGGCTGCTCGTGGATGGGCACGTTGCCGCTGTTCCACGTCTCGGCGAGTTCGGCCGCCTCTTCGCGGTGCTGCTCGCCGACGATCAAGTCGTTGAGCCAGAGCTGCCAGCCGAGAAACAGGAAGACCAACACGCCCGCGGTGATGAGCAGCTCACCGACGACGCCGACGAAAGTCACTCGCTGACGCTTCGCGCGTGCCCGCCGCAGCGCCGCGCGGCGCGTGAGCATCCCCTGAGGATCCCCGCTCTCCTCGGGCGCCTCTCCGGGCCCGAGGTCGGACGCCGCCGAATCACTCATCCCGCAAGTCTATTCGCGAGGCCGGGCACGCTAGAATCTTGACTCATGGCCACACAGTCTTCGAAGCCCGCATCCGAGGAGTCGCGCTCCGGCGATGACGTTCCGAACCCCGTCTGGTTCAAGCCGATCATGTTCGGGCTCATGCTCGTCGGTCTCGCCTGGATCATCGTGTACTACGTGAGCCAGGGCACTCTGCCGGTGCGGGCACTGGGCGACTGGAACATCATGGTGGGCTTCGGCATCCTCTTCGTCGGCTTTCTCATGACGACGCGCTGGCGCTGAGCGCCCCCGTCGTCCTACCCCCACAACGGGGGGAGAATTAGTTACAACGGTGTAATTATCCCCACAGTGGAAAACCCTGTGGATAACCTGTGTGAGCGAGCCTAAAGCCCGAAGCGAGCGGCGAGAAGCATCCAACCCACGACAGTGAGCGCAAGCAGCAGTACGATGACGCCGACCACGCCCAGAATCTGCCGATTGCGCTGAGCGGCTCGCCGCGTCGCCATGTAGACGAGCCCGACGAGCACGCCCGCGATGAGGCCGCCGACGTGGCCCTGCCAGGAGATGCCCGGTATCACGAAGCCGATGACGAGGTTGATGCCGATGACGACGATGAGCTGCATCGACCCCGATCCCAGACGGCGCTGAATCACGAAGAACGCACCGAAGAGCCCGAAGACGGCGCCGGATGCTCCGACGACGAGCGAGGTCGGCGCGAGCAGCAGCACCGCCACCGAGCCCCCGAAACCGGAGATCAGATAGAGCGCCAGGAATCTCCATCGTCCGAGCAGCTGCTCGAGTATTCGCCCGAACAGCCACAGCGCGTACATGTTGAAGAGCAGGTGGAACGGGCTCGCGGTCGAATGCACGAAAGCGACCGTCAGCATCCGCCACGGTTCAGAGAGGGTGAGCGGTGGGTAGTAGAGCAGATAGGCCGTGACGACGTCGCCGATGAAGACCTGCGCGAGCCAGAGCACGACACACAGCGCCATGATCGAGTAGGTCACGACGGGCACGCCGCTCGATGGGCTCATGGCCACCCGAACGCGCGACTTCACCCGGGGCGCGTTCTGCCGTGCCTCGCGAATGCACTCGGGGCAGTGAAAGCCGACGGCCGCCGGCGTCTGGCACTCGCCGCAGATCGTGCGGCCGCAGCGCTGACAGAGCACGAAGCTCTGCCGGCCGGGATGCCGGTAGCAGACCCCGTTGTCGACTGCGCCGTCGAACGCGCTCGAATCGCTCACCGCTGCGGTCGGCTCTAGGCTTCGACGACGGTCACGCTGTTGATGACGACGTCGTCGAGCGGGCGGTCCCGGCCATCCTTCTTGACGGCCTCGATCTTCTTGACGGTGGCGCGTGACTCCTCGTCGGCGACGATGCCGAAGATCGTGTGCTTTCCCTGGAGCCACGTGGTGGGAACGGTCGTGATGAAGAACTGCGAACCGTTGGTTCCTCGGCCCATCTGAATGCCCGCGTTGGCCATGGCGAGCACGTAGGGCTCGGTGAAGTTCAGCTCGGGGTGGATCTCATCGTCGAACTGGTAGCCGGGTCCGCCGATCCCCTGGCCGAGCGGGTCGCCGCCCTGGATCATGAAGTCGTCGATGATGCGGTGGAAGATCACCCCGTCGTAGAGCGGCTTCGTCGACTTCTCGCCCGTCTGAGGGTGAGTCCACTCCTTCGTGCCCGTGGCGAGGCCGATGAAGTTCTCGACCGTCTTGGGGGCGTGGTTGGCGAGCAGGTTGACGTTGATGTCGCCGAGACTCGTGTGAAGGGTCGCGACGTGAGTGTGAAGGGCCATCTGCCAATTGTTTCACAGGCGAGCTGTGGGAGGATGTTGGCGACGCCTGCACACTTTGGAGGACCCATGGCACTGTCTCGCCGTCGCGAAAAAGAGTTGAAGAAGCTGAAGCGCGAGTCCGCCGAGCTGTGGGACGAACAGCGCGAGGTCATCGACCGTGCGAGCAGGGTCGTTCGCGAGGCGAGCCGTCAGCTCGCCAACGTCGGTCGCGAGGAGGTCGCACCGCGCGTCAAGGATGCCTATGAGACATCCGTCGCCGCCACCCGGCACGTCGCCGACTCGGCACGCACTCGCATCGCGCGCGACGTGCTCCCCGCCGTCTCGGGCGCACTCGGCTCCGCCCTCGCGGTGCTCGAGGCCGCCAAGGACCCTCGCGTGCGCGCGGTCGTCTCAAGGGTTCGGGATGCCGGGGCACGCGCCAACATCGTGCCCGCCAAGCAGGCCTCGGCTGGTCCCGGTCGCTACATCCTCATCGGCATCGGTCTCGTCGCTGCGGCAGGGATCGCCTACGCCGCGTGGCAGACGCTTCGCGCCGACGACGAGGTGTGGGTCGCCGACACTACGGACGACGAGCTCTGACCCTCCCGCGCGCGAGCACGACGAGAACGAGTCCCAGCAGGGTCAGCGCCGCGGCCGCCTGAGCCTGTCCGAGCTCGACGCTGGCACCCGTGTCAGGGAGCCCGGGTGTGCCGCCGCCACCGGTGCCTGCGGCGGGATCGACCGTGATCGAGTAGTTCACGACCGTGGGCAACCGACCGGCGTCGGTGATCGTGATGGAGAAGCTCGATGCTCCGTCAGCCGTGGGGGTTCCCGAGATCTCACCGCTCGTTGCGCCGAGTGAGAGGCCGGCGGGAAGGCTGCCCGCCGACAGCGCGAAGCCGGGCGTGACCGGACCATCGATGGTGATCGTGTGGGCGTACGGCGTGCCGACCGTTCCCGCGGCCGGAAGCGACGATGTCACCGTGATGAGCACCGGCGCGGGGGCGATGGTGATCGTGTGGGTCTCCGTCGCATCCGGCAGCGTTCCGTTCGACGCGAGAATCGTGAAGGTGAAAGGACCACTGGCCGTGGGGGTTCCCCCCAGGGTCGCTCCCGAAAGGGTGACACCCGGCGGAAGGGTGCCGCCCGAGACACTGAACGTGATCGTGCCGGTCCCCGTAGCCGTGAAGGTGTGCGAGTAGCTCACGCCGACCTCGCCGTCCACGGGGTCCGCCGAGGTGATCGTCGGGGCGACGGTTGGTGCGGGGTCGATCGTGAGCGTGTAGTTCTCGGTCGCATCCGGATTGACGCCGTTGCTCACCGTGATGGTCACCGGATGACTGCCGGGGCTGATCGGGGTTCCGCTGATGACACCCGTGCTCGCGTCGATGCCGAGCCCGATGGCAGCGAGTTCGGCGGACGAGAAGCTCAGCGTCGGATCTCCCGTCGCGGTGACGGTGAAGCTGTACGGCTGGCCCACTTCGCCGCCGACCGGTGCGCCCGAGGTGATCGTGGGCGGAATCGGCGCGTTCGCGATGACGACGGTGTACTCCTCGACATCGTCGGGAAGGGTTCCGTTGCTTGCCCGGATCTCGAAGGTGTAGGTGCCGGGGGTCGAGGGCGTTCCGCCCAGTTCGTCTCCCGTCAAGGAGAGCCCGGGTGGCAGAAGGGCGGCGTCGATCACCGTGAAGGCGGGGGTGCCGGTTCCGGATGCGGTGAACGTGTGACTGTAGGGCACCGTCGCGGCACCGTCGGGGGGGTTGCCCGAGGTGATGATCGGAGGCTCGGGCGCGGCGGCGATGACAACCGTGTAGGCGGCGGTGACCTGTGGCAACAGCCCATTCCAGGTCTCGATCGTGAAGGTGTAGGTTCCCGCTGCCGTCGGCGTTCCTGCGATCAGGCCGGTCGAGGAGGTCAAGGCCAAGCCGGGAGGCAGGGGGTCGCTGTCGGCGGTGAGCGAGTATGAGATCGGTGTCGTTCCGGTCGCCGTGATCTGGTGGCTGTAGGGAACCGTCAGCGCACCATCCGGCGGCGGCGGCGAGGTGATGACGACGGGAAACTGTCCCGCATAGAACGTGCCGATGTAGATCTCGTCTTCGTTACCGGAGTGGTCCCGAACCTGCGCGTACCAGTCCACAGCCGAGCCGGACGGGATGTTGCCGAGGGATGAGCGAACGCTCGACCCGGTGCGGGGCTGGTTGTATTCGCCCGCTGTGGGGTTCGCCCAGCCGATGCTCGGAGCGAGGAACCAGTTCGCGGGGTCCGCGGCCTCCACGAATCGATATCTGACCTGGATCTCGCTCGAGTCGGAGTAGTCGTCGGTGATCGCCGTTCTGAAGTCGACGGTGGTGCTATTGGGAACCATGGACAGATGAGCCGGCTCGACCAGTGTCGCGTTCGGCGGCGTCGTGTCAAGGTCGCCGCTGATGACGATGTCGTCGATTCTGACCTCGAACCCCGGGGGAGCAGAGCCGCTTCCCGGTCGCGACGTCACGGCGAACTGGAGCTGGAACGCCGACGCAAGGTCGGCCTGTGCGGCGATGCTCACGGTGGCGGTCTGCCAGCCGCCGGTGTCGCTCGCGTGGTCGCCGACGACGGTGTACGCCGACCCGGCGTTGGGGCGCACCGAGACCTGCAGGCTCTGGTCGACGTTTCCGGCGATGAAGTAGCGGTAGCTCAGTTCGACGTTCTGGTAGTCGGAGGTGTCGACGCCGCGAAGGAGCGAGCTCCAGTTGCCGATGACGTCCCCCACCGAGAGTGCCGTGCCCGCATCCGAGGTCCAGTTCTGGTTGGTCCACCCGCCGAGCCCGCTCGTGAAGTTGTCGGAGAAGATCGTCGCGGCGTGAGCCGCAGGCACGGCGCCGAAGAGAAGACCGGTCGCCGCGAGGAGAACGCTCGTGAAGCCCGCGAGTGTGCGGCGCAGCCAGGAGCGGACGGATGCCCGGGTCACGTGTCGTGCACGGCGACGATGCGGCAGATCTTCGTTGTGTGTTCCCGACACGGTGGTGCTCCCCGGTTTTCGGCAGTCGACAAGAACCGCATGAGCGCGGCTACGTGCGACGCTACTGAGAGGGCGTGTCGGTGCTGTATCGCACATTCGTGGTATTTCTCGATTGATTTAGAGTGGACCCCGATGGATCAGAACACGCGCACCGCACCGTCGCCGACGACGGGGATGCTTCCACGCGCCGACCTCATCCCTCGCGTCGACGAGGTTCTGAGCGCGAGACTCACGCTCATCGTCGCGCCGCCCGGCTTCGGCAAATCCGAACTGCTCACCCAGTGGACCGCGGCGCTGGACGGTCGCGCCGACGTGATCCGTCTTGACCTCGACTTCAGGCACAACGACCCCGAACTGTTCCGGGCCGCGCTCGCCGCAGCATCCAGCCCCCATCTCCCCTCCCATGAAGACAGCGGCGAGCGGGTCGCGCCGATCGACCTCACCGGCTTCGTCGCCGCGGTAGAAGCCCGCGGTGCCTCGGACGCCCCCCTCGTGTTCATGCTCGACAACCTCGAGCACGTTGTGGACTCGATCATCATCGACGTGCTCACCGCCGCGCTGCGGCTGCTGCCCGCGTCCGCGAGTCTCGTCATCGCCTCGCGCGTCTCGCCCAATCTGCTGTTGGGTGAGTTGCGCACCCGCGGGGAGGTGGTGGAGATCTCGGCGCGAGACCTCGCCTTCTCGGCATCCGAGATCGACGAGCTGGCGAAGGCGCATGGCACCACCGGCATGCTCGAGGAGGTCGTCGCCGCCACCGGTGGCTGGCCCGCTGCGACAGCACTTCTGCTTCGATCGCGAAGGCGGGCGCGTTCCGCGCTCGCCGAGTACTTCAACGAGGTCGTGCTCGCGGGGCTGCCGACCGACGAACGTGTCTTTCTTGAAGAGTCGTCGGTGCTCCCGCTCGTGACCGCACGCGACACCGAGAGAATCTTCGATGGCTCCGTCGACAGCGCAAGCATGCTCATCAGGCTCGACCGCTCGGGACGATTCCCCCTGACTCGTGAGGCGCCGGACGCCTGGAGCATTCCCTCGGTGCTTCGCGAGCACCTCCGTGAGCGCCTGGCCAGCCGTGATCTCGCTCGCTACAGAACACTGCTCGGTGCGGCGGCAGAACTCATGAGCGAGCGCGCCGCGCTGTCTACCCGTGAGCGAGAGGTTCTCGCGCTGCTCGATAGCGAGCTCACCGCCGCGGCGATCGCCGGCGTGCTCGGCATCTCCTATCACACGGCCAAGACACACATCCGCTCCATCTATGACAAGCTCGGCGTTTCGACACGCGTACTCGCCCTGCAGCGCGCCCGGGAGAGGGGGCTACTTTCAGCATGAGGATCGAGAACCCCGCGGACGCACCCGAGCTCTACACCGTGTGCTTCGTGTGCACCGGCAACATCTGCCGATCGCCCCTCGCCGAGGCGGTCTTCGAGCGGATGCTGCGCGATGCCGGAGTGGATCATGCCGTCGGAGTGCTCTCCGCCGGCACGGGAAGCTGGCATCGCGGTGAACCCCTCGACAAGCGCGCGCAGGCCAGCCTCCTGCGCGGCGGCTACCCGGAGTTCGAACACCGGGCGCGACGGTTCGATCCAGGATGGTTCGACTCGGTCGATCTCGTCGTGGCACTCGACCGCACCCATCAGCGTGCCCTCACGAACTGGGCGAAGAGCGACACCGATCGCAACAAGATCCACCTCCTGCTCGGCTTCGACCCGGAACAGGCCGCTCTCGTCGACGTGCCCGACCCGTACTACTCCGACGACCGAGCATTCGATCGCGTGCTCGCAACCGTCGAACAGGCGAGCCAGTCACTGCTTCGGCATGTGCGGAGCGAGCTCGCCCTCGACTGATGCGGCCGCGGGGCGCTTCCTCGGCTCCCGACCGTCCGCACGAACAGCGGTTCTCACAGCAGGAGCGCTCCCGCGAGCGCCGAGGCGATGACGACCGCCCACGCCGGCACGCGCACTGTCGCCAGCGCGACGAAGGCGAGCGTCGCGAGCGCGAGCGAGAGTGCGCCGGTGACCCCCTGGGTGAACACGGGGTCGTAGAGCGCCGCGGCAAGCAGGCCGACGACACCCGCATTGAGTCCCATGACCGCGCTTCGCGCGGCGCGCGCGTGACGCACTCGCTCCCAGAAGGGCAGCACCCCCAGAAGCAGGAGCGCCGACGGCACGAAGATCACGACGAGCGCGAGCGCCGCACCGAGGATGCCAGACGGCTGGCCGGTCGACACAGCACCCAGGTAGGCCGCGAAAGTGAAGAGCGGTCCCGGCACCGCCTGCGCCGCACCGTATCCGGCGAGGAAGGCGTCGTTCGTGACCGCGCCGGTCGGCACGAGTTCGGCGTGGAGCAGCGGAAGCACGACGTGACCGCCACCGAAGACGAGTGCGCCCGCGCGGTAGAAGGTGTCCACGAGCGCGAGTACGCCGTTCTCTGTCAAGACGGCAAGAGCAGGCAGTGCCACGAGCAGCAGCGCGAACAGGGAAAGGCTCGCCATCGCAATCCGGCGTGAGACCTGGATGCCGCCGACACCCGGCGCAGCATCGTCGCGGTCCCCCGGTCTGAGCCACACGAATCCGACAAGACCCGCTGCGGCGATCACGACCACCTGAACGAGGGCGTTCGGCACCAGCACCAGCACGGCCATCGCCGCGATGGCGATGGTCGCTCGCTTGGCGTCCGGGGTCAGTGTCTTGGCCATGCTCAGCACGGCGTGCGCGACGACGGCGACCGCGGCCGCCTTGACGCCGGCGATCCAGCCTGTTCCGACCGAGTCGCCGAGAGCGGTCATCCCGAGAGCGAAGGCGACCAACGCGATCGCCGACGGCATCGTGAATGCTAACCACGCAGCGACCATGCCGATGTAGCCCGCGCGCTGCAGACCGATCGCCATGCCGACCTGACTCGACGCCGGACCGGGCAAGAACTGGCACAGCGCGACGAGGTCCGCGTAGGCTCGCTCGCTCAACCACCGGCGCTTCTCGACGAACTCGCCGCGAAAGTAGCCGAGGTGGGCAACAGGTCCGCCGAACGACGTGAGTCCGAGTCGCAGGAACACGACGAGAACCTCACCGACCGCCTTCGGTGCCGCCATACGCATGCGCAGATCATATAGATGCGCGATGACGCATGCGCGACACGGCGGAGGAAGCGAGCCTACTGACCCCCGTTGTTCCCCTGCGTGTCACTCACGCTAGGCCGCACCGTTTCCTTGCGCTTCATTCGACCTCCCTAGCTTTCAGAACATCCCGTTGTCGCCCGTTCCGGGCCAACCATTCCGAAAGGCAGCAGCAATGCGCTTCAGCACCAAAGCGATCAGCGCCCTCGTCGGCGTCACGCTCCTCACCTCCCTCGCAGCGTGTTCGACGCCTCCCGCGGACACTCCGTCCACCGACCCGACCACCGAAGAGGGCACGTTCGCGAAGAACTCCGACACCCTCGTCTTCGCCGTTCTCCCCGACCACGAGGGTGCCGACCAAGACGCGCAGCCCTTCGCGGACTACATCGCCGCGGTCACCGGCCTGACCGTCGAGTTCTACCCGGCCGTCGACTACGTCGCCGTCATCCAGGGACTCGCCTCCGGGCAGATCGACATCGCCCAGATCTCGGCCTTCACCTACTTCCAGTCGCAGAACGCGGGCGCCGACATCGAGCCCATCGCCGCGCAGGTAACGAAGGAAGGCGCCGAGGCCGGCTACTACTCGGTCGCTCTCGCGAACCCGGCGTGGACCGGCTCCACGCTCAAGGACTTCGCCGGGGAGGAGGTCTGCTTCGTCAACCCGTCGTCGACATCCGGCTACCTGGTGCCTTCGGGCTCGCTCGACGCTGCCGGCGTGCCGACCACCGACGTCACCCCAGTCTTCAAGGACAAGCACGACCTCTCCGCGGAAGCGATCTCGCGCGGCGAAGAGTGCATGATCGGGTTCGCCCAGGACATCGACGCCGACCCGTACACCACGGCCGGCACCCTGAAAGAGGTCAGTCGCGTGCTCGTTCCGGCCGCGCCGATCGCCCTTCAGGCAGGGCTCCCGGCCAGCCTCAAGGCGACACTCTTCGGGGCGCTCCAGGGCATGACGCAGGCCGACTTCGGCAAGCACGGCATCGCGATGAACGACTTCATCCAGGGGGGATGGTTCGGCTACCAGGCCGTCGACGACGCCTACTACCAGTCGATTCGCGACCTGTGCGCGGCACTCCCCGACGTCGACAACTGCAAGAGCTAGATCCCGCGACACCGAACGAAACGGATCGATTGACATGACGAACAGCGACACCACTGTGGTGCGGATCGAGGGTCTCGGGAAGACCTATCCTGGAGCCGCTTTCTCGGCACTCACGGGGGTGTCGCTGACCGTCGGTCGCGGCGAGATCGTCGTCTTGCTCGGGCTCTCCGGCTCGGGCAAGTCGACTCTCCTGCGACACATCAACGGCCTCGAGACCCCGACCGAGGGCACCGTCGTGTCCCTCGGTCGGGACGTCTCGAGCCTCACCGGACGGGCGCTGCGCGAACTGCGCGGCCAGACCGGATTCATCTTCCAGCAGTTCGAGATCGTCGGCCCGCTCACGGTGCTCGAGAACGTGCTGACCGGCGCTCTCGCAACGCTCCGCGGCCCGCGAATCGGCATCCTCACCTACCCGAAGTCGCTGCGTCTCAAGGCTCTCGGCCACCTCGACCGCGTCGGCCTCCTCGACCGCGCCTACCAGCGCGCCGATACCCTCTCGGGAGGGCAGCAGCAGCGCGTCGCGATCGCGCGCGCGCTCATGCAGGATCCGGAGATCCTGCTCGCAGACGAGCCGGTCGCCTCCCTCGACCCCGAGTCGAGCAGCCAGGTCATGGCCCTCATTCGCGAGATCGCCGCCGAGCGCGGCCTCACCGTCATCTGCTCGTTGCACCAGGTCGAGATCGCGCTCGGCTGGGGTGACCGCATCGTGGGCCTCCGTGCCGGCGAGGTGGTGCTCGACACCCGCACCGACAATCTCACGCGCGAGCAGGTCATGGAGATCTACGGCCGCGTCGCGACGAGCACGACCGAGATCACCGCCGTCGAGGTCGAGCTCTCCCAAGCCCGCGAAGAACTTCTCTCCGAGGAGATCCAGCGCTCGGCGCTGGAGCGACTCGGCGAGAATCGCGTCACCGGAGAAGCTCAGTGACTGCCCTGACTGCTCTGACGGCCCGCATCGCCGCGATCGAGCATCCGCGCCCGCGCGCGTCGACGGTCACCTCGTACGCCGTCATCATCGCGGTCATCGGCCTCGGTGTGTGGTCGTTCATCGGGCTCGACTACAGCCTGAAGAGCCTTGAGGCCACCGGCAGGAACCTGAGCCGCTTTCTCGGGATGGCGACCCCGCTCCAGTGGCCGGGCTGGGAGGTGCTCGGCACCCGTCAGGCCGACGGCACCACGACCTACGAGACGGTCTGGGTCGGGCCCGAGCCGATCTGGGCGATGGTCGGCACCGTTCTGATCACTCTTGCCATCGTCATCGCGGGTACGGCGCTCGCGGCGGTGCTCTCCATCCCGGTCGCGTACGGCGCCGCGCGGAACACCACGCCGAACTCGGTGGTGATGGTGATCTGCCGCGCCATCGGCGTCATCGCTCGCGCGACCCCGGATGTCGTCATCGCCGTGTTCGTGGCGCTCGTCTGGTTCAACACGGGCACACTCGGCGGCATCGTGGCTATCGGCCTGCACTCGGTCGGCATGATCTCGAAGATGATGGCGGATGCCATCGAGCAGGTCGACGAGGGGCCTCGCCTGGCGATCCGATCGGTCGGGGGGTCCAAGGCTCAGGAGTTCTGGTCCGGTGTCGTTCCTCAGGCGCTACCGGCATGGATCGCGGTGACCCTGCACCGCGCCGACATCAACCTGCGCGGCACCGTGCTGCTCGGCGTGGTCGGCGTGGTCGGGCTCGGTCTCGAGCTCGACCTCGCCCTGCACACCGGGCCGGCCGGGATGCGCAAGGCGATCCCCATCGTGCTCATCATCATCGCGATCTGCGTCGCCTTCGAGATCGTCTCCTCTCAGCTTCGCGCCAAGCTGCTCGGTGTGCGTCCCACGGGCAAGGGCCTCGGCGACACCGTGGCTCGCGCGGTCACGCGCCGGTCGGCCGCTGCTGCCGCGCCGCTCTCGGCACAGCAGCAGACGGTGGTCGACCGCCACACGGCGATCGAGTCGGCCCTGCACCGCCCCTGGACCAAGAACCGTGTCGTCACGTCGCTCGGCATCTGGCTCGGCGTGGCCATCGTGGTGTGGGCCTTCCTCTACGCTGACGCCCGCTGGCTCGCGCTCGTCACCGAGGGAAGCCTGCACCTCATCATCGATCCGACCCGCGACCGCATGCTCTGGCCGCCGTCGTTCGGCAGTCGAACCTGGAACGATGTGCTCGCCGCCATTGTCACGACCCTGCAGATCGCCTTCGCGGCGACACTGATCGGTACCGTCATCTCCGCTGTCGTCGGGCCGCTGTCCGCGCGGAACGTCGCACCGAACAGCGCCGTCCGAAACTTCTTCCGGGGCACGGCCCTCGTCATCCGGGCCATCCCCGACCTGGTCGTGGCGATCATCTTCATCATCGCCACCGGCTTCGGCCCGCAAGCGGGAGCGCTCGCGCTCGGCATCGGCGGCGTCGGTCTGCTCGCGAAGCTCATCGGGGACTCCCTCGAAGAGGTTCCGAACGGTCCCGAGAAGGCACTCTCGGCAGTCGGGGGTTCGCGGTCACAGGTCTTCTTCGCCTCTACGCTGCCGATGTCGGTTCCCGCGCTCGTCGCGCACCTCATGTACCTGCTCGAGCAGAACGTCCGCTCCGCGACCCTGCTCGGCATCGTCGGCGCCGGCGGCATCGGCTTCCTGCTCATCAACTCGCTGAGCGGACGCCACTTCGACGAGGTGCTCGCCTACCTCATCGTGATCATCGCGCTCGTGCTCGTGATCGAAAGCGCGTCGATGCTGGTGCGCCGAGCCCTGAAGTAGCCCCGTGACTGAGCACTACGATCTGGCGGTCGTCGGAGCGGGAATCGTCGGACTCGGGCACGCGGCGGCCGGCCTCGATCGCGGACTCCGGGTCGTGGTCGTCGAGCGCGATGCCATGATAGCCGGGGCCTCGGTGCGCAACTTCGGTCATGTGGGAACCTCGGTGCACGTCGGCGAGGCCGGCGAGTACGCGATCCGGGCCAGGGCCGCTTGGCTGCGGCTCGCCGACCACGCCGGTTTCTGGCTTCGGCGCTCAGGCTCGCTCATGGTGGCACGCCATCACGACGAACTCGCCGTGCTCGAGGAGGCCGGCGGTGGCGAGCTGCTGACCGCCGAACAGGTTGCCGGGTTGGCGCCCGTGATGGGTGCCGTGGGAGGGATGCTTCAGCACGGCGACCTGCAGGTCGATCCACGCGAAGCCGCACCCGCGATCGCTGCCTGGCTCGCTTTGCAGGGAGTCGAGTTCCAGTGGCGAACCACGGCCCTGTTCGCCGAGACCGGCGTGCTGCACACCTCACGAGGCGAGATTCGAGCGGAGGCGATCGTGTTCGCCGTGAACTACGACGTCGACCACGTCTTCCCCGAGGTAGCGGAACGGAACGGGATCGAGCGCTGCGCTCTCGACATGCTGCTGAGCGACGGTGTCGGTCTGCCGCTCCCGCTGCTCACCGGATCCTCCATGCTCCGCTACAGCGCCTTCGCCACCCAGCCCTCGGCCGCGGCGGTGCGGGAGCGAATCGCGCGGGACGAGCCGAGCATCCTGACCCTCGACGTCAACCACATGCTCACGGAACGACCGGACGGCACACTGATCGTAGGAGATACTCACACCGTGGGAACCGCGATCAGCCCGTTTCAGAACGAGGGCTCCTTCGGGTTGCTCGAGCGGCTCACCGCCGATCTCTTCGGCATCGCACCGCGGATTCGCGAGCGCTGGCAGGGCGTCTACGCCAAGGCTCCGCGGGACTTCCTGCGTGCAGCGCCGGCTGAGGGGATGCGCGTCGTCTCCGTGACCACCGGCATTGGAATGACCACGGGCCTCGGACTCGCCGAGGCCGTCGTAGAGGAGCTATTCGGATGAACACCACCGTTCACACGATCGAGACAGTCGTGCTCGACCTCGCCGGCACGACCGTCATCGATGACGGCCTCGTGGTCGAGGCCTTCACACGCGCCTGGGATCGCGAGCAGTCGCACGTTGACGAGTCCCAGCGGAGCCACGCCGTGCAGCTGGTGCACGACACCATGGGCCAGTCGAAGATCGACGTCTTTCGACAGCTCCTGCCGGAGCACGCGGCCCGGTCACTCAACACGGCTTTCGAGAATGCGTATGACGAGCTTGTGGCCGAGGGCCGCTGCGTTCCCGTCCCCGGGGCGCGGGAGGTGCTCGAAGCGCTCAAGGCCGAGGGCAGAAAGGTCGCCCTGACGACCGGTTTCGCGCGACGCACGGCCGATGGCATCCTCACGTCGCTTGGCTGGCACGAGCTCGCCGACGTCACTCTCACGCCAGCGGAGGCGGGACGCGGTCGACCAGCACCCGACCTCAACCTCACGGCGCTGATTCGCACCGGGGCGAGCTCGGTTGTCGCTCTCGCCGTCGTCGGCGACACGGTCTCCGACGTTCGAAGCGGCGTTGCCGCCGGAGCCGGACTCGTCGTCGGCGTGCTCACGGGTGCCGAGACGGGCGACGCGCTGCGCGCGGCAGGCGCGCACGCTGTGCTGGGGTCCGTCGTCGAGCTTCCAGACCTGCTGAAGCGCCAGGGGCGATGACGGTCGCGGCTCCCGCCGTCGGGCGCGGGATCGAGCTGCGACTGGAACCGCCCGCGGAGGCGCTCGTCTTCATGGGCGCCGACCGGCCACTGGAGCGAATCGCGGTGACGGAGGTTCTGCTCCGTGAGGGCGAGGCACTCGTCGCCGTCGAGCTGGCCACCGTGTGCGGCTCAGACGTGCACACCGCGGTTGGCCATCGAAGGGCGCCGGCGCCGCTGGTGCTCGGTCACGAACAGGTCGGTCGAATCGTCGCCTTCGGCCCCGGAGCACGTGCGAGGGCCATCGACGGATCAGCGTTGTCTGTCGGCGACCGCGTCGTGTGGGGTGTCGCGCTCGACTGCGGCAAGTGCCGGCTCTGTCGGCGAGGCCACCGAAACAAGTGCGAACGGATCGCGAAGTTCGGCCATGAGCGGCTGCGGCGCGGCTGGGAGCTTTCCGGAGGACTCGCCACCCACGTCCACCTGCCGGCCCGCACGTCGATAGTGCGCGTGGGCGACGACCTCCCGGCTGCGGTTCTGGCGCCGGCCTCGTGTGCAACGGCAACAGTCGCCGCCGCACTCGACGCCGCCGAGACTCTGCGCCCACTCGCGGACGAGATCGTCGTGGTATCGGGCTGCGGGATGCTCGGGCTCACCGCTATCGCCATGGCGAGCCGCGCGTGCGCACGCGTGATCGGCGTGGACCCCGACCCCACACGACGCGCGCTTGCCGGCAGGTTCGGGGCCAGGGCGGTTGCCGAACCCGGAGTCGCCGCGATCCGGACCGCGGTGGACCGGGTTGCCCGCCGGAACGAGCGAGTCGATGGCTTCGGCGTCGCTCTCGAACTGTCCGGCGCGAACGACGCGATCACGGACATCCTCGCGGCCGCCGGCATAGGGGCGACCATCGTGCTCGCCGGAAGCGTGTTCACCGCGCCGCCGGTGCCGCTCTCGGCGGAGTCG
>JAHBSW010000043.1 GCA_019638935.1 Cryobacterium sp. | reverse complement strand
AAGCCGGTGTCCTTGAAGACGACCTTCTGCGTGGTGTCGGCAGCAGCGCGCAGCGCGAGCGCATGGATCAATGCCTCGTCGAGATGGTCGTCGAAACAGGCGAGCAGTGCCCCGTCTTCAACGGAGTAGACCTGATGCCCCTCGATGGTCTCGACGTTGATCGGCGCCGAGAGGTCGAGCCCCCAGGCGATGAGCACTTCGATCAGCACGTCCAGGCCGCCGCGGTCGCCCTTGACGCTCTCAACGAGGTCGAGCAGCGCCTCCTGGTCGGCGGCATCCGGGGTTGTCGTGATCTCCGTGAAGTTGCTCGTGTCGACGGTGAACGCTCGGAAGCCGACGTCGCCATTCCAGTCCGACGGCGTGCGGTTCGCCAGAATCTGCTCACCGGCTTTCTGGATGCGGATCTTGGTCAGCTCGGCGATGGTCAGGGGCTTGTCGAGCTTCTGGAGGATCTTGATCGCGTTCTGGATGGTCGTCTTCGCCGAGCCCGTCGCCGACTTGAGGTTGTCCTCCAGCAGCTCGGGGAGCTGCACCAGGATCACCGGGCAGTTGAGGCCCGCGCGGGCGCTGAGGTCGAAGACGGCTTCGGCGGTCGTGCCCGACCCGGCGAAGAAGTCCATGACGATGCCACCCTTGCCCCCGAGGACGTACTCGAACAGCCGGGACAAGACCTCGTGGTCCTTGGGGTTGTTGAAGACCTTCGCCCCCATAAGCTCCCGGAGGTGCTTCACGGACACCTGCGACTGCTTGTAGAAGTAGGTGCCGCGAACCTGTGTGGCGAGTTCTGCTTCACCCTCGGTCTCTTCCGCCTCATCGTCGCTGACGTCGGAGCCCTCACCTTCGACGGGGCGAAGATGCGCCTTACGGAATGGAGTCGCTGCCGGGTCGTCTTCTCGGAAGACGACCAGCCCAAGCTTGATCTGGCGCTTCATCTCCTCGGGATCGCTGTAGCGCCACCCTGCTTCGGGGATCTTGACTGGCTTTCCCGTGGCGGGGTTGATCACGGTATACGTCGGGCCGTTGCCTCCTGGCCACGAGATGTCGCGGTCTCGCCACGGGCCGTTAGCGTCGATTCGCTTGTATCGCGCCCACTTCTTAGACGGGTCAGTTCTTGGAAGTGCGGCGAACCACGCCGACAGGTCTTTCTCGATAGCCACGTCATCCCCGCCATGCACTTCACGGAGCCTCATATACTCATCCCAGATCTCTCGCGCACCCGGCTTCTCCTCGCGCCAAGCGGTCTTTCGCTCGCGAAGGGTCGACTTTGACTTCGCGTAGACCATGACGTACTCGTGCCCGTTCGAGAAGAACTTCGCATCGTTCTTGCGTCCCTTCTCCCACACGAGCTGCGCGATGAAGTTCTGCTCCCCGAAGACCTCGTCCATGAGACGGCGCAACGATGCCTGCTCGGCATCGTCGATGCTCACTAGGATCACCCCGTCTTGGGCGAGGAATCGCTTGGCCAGTCTGAGCCGCGGGTAGATCATGCTCAGCCAGTCGGAGTGGAAGCGCCCGTTCGCCTCGGTATTCGACACGAGCTTCTCGCCAGCCTGGTTCACCTGGCGCGACTTCCAGAGGAACTCCTGCGTAGAGGACGAGAAATCGTCCCGGTAGACGAGGTCGCCGCCCGTGTTGTACGGCGGGTCTATGTAGATCAAGCGGACCTTGCCAAGGTACGACTCCTGGAGGAGCTTCATCGCTTCGAGATTGTCGCCTTCGATGAAGAGGTTCTTCGTCGTGTCGAAGTCAACGGAGTCTGCGAGGTTGGGCCGCAGGGTCTTGGCGATGGGTGCATTGGAGGCGAACTCGGCGGCGAGTTTGCCCGGCCAGTCGATCTGGTAGACCTCCTTGCCCTCGATGACGTAGTCGCTCAGCTCCTGCCGGAGCGCCTCGAAGTCGACCTGGTGAATGAGTTGGCCGTCGTCGTCCAACGCCTCAGTGACGATGTGCGGGAACAGCGCGGCCAGTGCCTCGACGTTCTTGCGCGTCACGTCGGCTGACTGCAACTCCAGCTTGTCCGGCTTCGTCATCTCTCCCTCTCACGCCAGGGCCGCGAGCGCGGCCTGGCGATCCTTCAGCTCTCGGCGCAGCTCGACCTTGCGGTTGAGCTGCGGCTCGGTGCGGAGCTTCCGCTCCAGTGCGGTGATCTCGCGTTCAAGCTTCTTCGCCCGTTCCATTCTCTCGGTGGCATCCGACACGGACTCGCCGCGGCGCGACGCCACGGGGAGCAGCGAAGCCAGCAGCGCCTCGTAGAGCGCAGACAGGTCGATAGCCGTCGGCAGCGGTGTGCGGGCCGCATCGAGCGGAAGCCACGCGGTCGTGAAGTACGCACTGACCTTCGGGGTCGTGCCACTGAGCGTCTTGTGCGCCGCGACCGTGCGCACCTCATCGCCTCTTGAAACTTCGAAGATGGTCGGGAAGTGGACCGACTTATCGATGGCGGTCAGCACGTCGTCGCCGACGTCGCCGCCCTTCGTCTCGACGGTGAAGATCTGGATCTCCGGCACCGACTCGGTGCCTTTCAGCCGGATCGTCGATTCGGCGAGCTTGTAGGACCAGGTGACCCGCTGGATGTCCTCGACGAACTTCTCGCGCAGCGCGGTGCGCACGTTGCCGTGTTCGTAGAACTTCGTCTTCGGCACCACGCGGCCGAACCTTGCGGTCGGTGGCCAGCGGTAGAGGGTAGGCGGCGGCTCGTCAGTCATCGGCGGGCTCCTCCACGATGGCGAGGAAGGCGATCAGCTCGAAGTCGTCGAGCCCGGCGATGGTCTGCACGAGCGCGGTGGTGTGGCCGGGGCTGAAGAGGCTCTCGACGTCGCGTTCCTCCGTGACGTCGATCATGGAGCGGATCGCCTCGGTGAGCAGGTCGCTGTACTTGCTCATCTCTGCGCCGTCGCGGGTGGCCGCGTTGAAGACTCGACAGACCTCCCAGGCGGGTTCGTCGCGGTTGCGGCACCCGGCGCGGATCAGGTCGAGCAGGTACTTCACCTCGGTGTGGTCTGCGATGACCTTGCCCTCGTCGTCGAGGTAGACGAGGTAGTGCGGGTGCAGGCGGTTGCCCCGGTGGAGCATCTCGTCGGCGTTGATGTTCCGCAGCGCGAAGAGCGCGCCCGGCTTCAGGCCCTTGTCGGGCTGCGCGGGGACGACGGCGTGCAGGCCCTTGGGGGTGTTTGCCAGGTCGCCGTACTCCTTGATGTACCCGAGCAGGTCCATACGGAAATCGTTGAGCCCGAGATCGGTGATGGAGATGCCGGTGCGCACGTCCTCCAGCTCGATGACCTCCTCCTGGAGTTTGCGGAGCTGCTCTTTGCGGAACGCAGTGTCGCTGGCCTCCTGGGTGAGCACGTTGTCGTCGGCGGTCGCCGCGAGGTCGGCGATGACCATGCGGTTCTCGACCCGCTCCTTCAGGTTGATGTACTCGTCCAGGGAGATGTCGGGCCAGAAGTTGACGAGCTGGATGCGCTCGTTGGTCGAGCCGATGCGGTCGATACGGCCGAATCGCTGGATGATCCGCACCGGGTTCCAGTGGATGTCGTAGTTGACGAGGTAGTCGCAGTCCTGGAGGTTCTGGCCCTCGCTGATGCAGTCCGTGCCGATGAGCACGTCCAGCTCGGCGGCCTCCCGCGGCAGCACCAGATGCCGCTGCTTCGAGCGCGGGGAGAACAGCGTGAGGGTCTGCTGGAAGCCATACCCCTTGCCGAGCGTGGTGCTTGGGTTGCCCTGCCCCGTCACGAGCGCCGAGTCGTATCCATGCTGCTTCAGCACCGGGCTCAACTCCCGATAGAGGTATCCCGCGGTGTCGGCGAACGCCGAGAAGATCAGCACCTTCCTGTTGCCGGGGTTGATCGGTTCGGCGAACTTCGCCTCGATCAGCCGCTTGAGCTGGTGGAGCTTCAGATCGTGCTCCGGGGTGATCGCCTCGATGGACGCGAGCAGGCGCGAGATGACCAGGCCGTCGTGGGACAGGTCGCGGTTCCACGACTCGACATCCATGTCGGCGAGGTCGATCTGCACCTTCTTGCCGACCGTGCCGCTGGTCGGGAAGTCGAAGTCGTCGTCATCGGCGTCCAGATCGGTAAGGCTGGAGGCCACATCGGTCACCGCGCTCGCATGGTCGTCAATCGCCTCCAGTGCCTCCGCGACCGTGCCCTCCAGCCGCTGGAGCGTGAGCCGGAACGCCTCCACGCTGCTCTCCAGCCGCTTCAGGAGGTTCACGGTCATCAGCTTCTGGATGCCCTTTTCGCGGCTGGCCGCGCCGAGATTCGCCACCGCGCCTCCGGCGAGGTTGCGCCCACCCCCGACGTTCCCGTAGAGCAGCTCGTACTTCTCTGCACGGCTGGGGAAGACGTAGGCGAGCGGCGCGTAGACCGCGAGCTTGAGCGACTGGAGCTGGTCGAAGATCTCGTTGAACGTCGGCGCATCGGGCAGGTCCGTCAGCGGGGCATGCACGGACTGCGGCGGGAGGCGTTCAGGGAAGGCCCCGATGTCCGCGGTGTCGTAGAAGGCCTGGATGTGCTTGCGGGAGCGCGCGATGGTCACCGAGTCGAGCAGCTCGAAGAAGTCGAAGTCGAGCCGGGACAGGATTTCATCCGGGGTGCGTTCCTCCGTCGGCAAGTCGGACCATTCGTTGAACGCGCGCTGCGCCTGACGGAAGACTTCCTCCACGGTCGTGGAGATGTTTAGCTTCGCCGCGAGTTGGGCGGAATCGCCTTCGTAGGCGAGGGCGAGCTGGTTGCGCAGGTCATTGAAGCGGTTGTTCACCGGCGTCGCCGAGAGCATCAGCACCTTGGTCTTCACGCCCTCGCGCACCACCTTGCGCATCAGACGCTGGTAGCGGGTCTCCTTCTCGCTCGTGAAGTCGGCGTTGCGGAAGTTGTGCGACTCGTCGATCACAACCAGGTCGTAGTTGCCCCAGTTCACGCGGTCGAGGGGGACGCCAAGCGACTCCCCCGACTCGCGCGACAAGTCGGTGTGGGCGAGCACGTCGTAGTTGAAGCGATCCTTGGCGAAGATGTTGGTCGTCAGGTTCGCGTTGTAGTTCGTCCAGTTCTCCGCGAGCTTCTTCGGCGCGAGCACGAGCACCGATTTGTTCCGCAGCTCGTAGTACTTGATGACCGCGAGCGCGGTGAACGTCTTCCCGAGCCCGACGCTATCGGCGAGGATGCAGCCGTTGTAGGTCTCCAGCTTGTTGATGAGGCCGGTCGCCGCGTCCTTCTGGAAGTTGTAGAGGGCGTTCCAGACCGCGGTGTCCTGGTAGCCGGTGAGGTCGTTCGGCAGCACGTCCTCGTTGATGTCGTCGAGGAACTCGCTGAACAGGTTGTAGAGGATCAGGAAGTAGACCCGCTGCGGCGAACTCTCGGCGTAGACCGACGCGATGTGGTCGTAGACGGTCTGCGTCACGTCGTCGAGCTGCTCAGGGTTGTGCCAGATCTGATCGAAGAGCTGGACGAACTGGCGGGTCTCGTTCGCCCCCTCGAACTTCGGGACGTAGTTCGAGGTCGCTGGGCCGCGCTCGTAGCCGAGGTCCGCGGTGGTGAATCCCTGGATCGGGAAGTACGCCGCGGCGTCACCCACGGCGGCGAGTGGCTGCATCGGCGCACCCGTGCGATTGGAGCGGAAGGTCACCTTCTGACGTACCCACTCCGCGCACTCGCGGGCAATGGCGCGCTGTGTGAGCTTGTTCCGCAGCCGGATCTCGAACTCAGACCCGTAGAGGGTCGACTCGGTGCCGTGACGTACCTCGAATTGACGGCGCTCCGGCGTGGGCTTGTCCGTCGCCTTCGCAGCATTGAACGAAGGAGCGGTGAAGATGAACTCCAGTTCCTTGATCTGCGAGAGTTCCTTCTTTAACGCCTCGAACGCGAAGATCGAGAACGTCGAGGCCGCGATGCGCAGGCGCGATCCCGGCCTGATCTCGGCTTTCAGGTCGTCTCCGAGCAGCTCGTTGACGTTGTCGATGATTCGCACTCAGCCCCGCCCCCGCGTCGAGTCGGAACTGTCGGTATCCGACGCGCCCGCACGCCGCACCCACTCGTCGACCTCGCTGACCTGGAACTTCCACAGCCGACCGATCTTGTGCGCGGGCATGCCCTTCTCGGCGATCCAGGCGTACACCGTGTCTTTCGTGATGCCGAGATGGTTCGCGATGTCGTCGGCAGACAGCCAAGGTTCCGCCATCGGCTCCTCACCTCCGCTCCTACGCCGCTCCCCTACACACTACCGGCGAGGTAGGCCGCTTGAGCCGGGTTTGACCGGGTGTTGCCGGTGGAAGTCGCACAGTGCGACCTTCCACCCCAAGTCCTCCCCAGCGGATGCCCTGGATGGATTCAGGATGGGACGTGCGCGGCGAGCCAGGCGATCACCGCGCTCTGCCATCGGTCGGGGTCAGAGTTCCACGAGAGCGTGTGTCCGGCCTCGAAGGTCTCCAGCGAGACAAGGCCAGGCCGAGCATCTCGGAGTGCTTGTGAGAGCCGTAGCGGTACGGAGTCGTCGTGGGTGCCGTGAAGGATAAGCGTGGGCGCGGTGAGTTCCTCGGCGCGAGCCGTCCAATCGAAGGATCGGAGCGGGACGCGCTCGGGCAGGCCGACCATGTGGGCCAGCGGGCGGAGCGTCAGCCACGGGATCGCGAGGCTGCCCGCGGCTGCGGGGAGTCCGCTGCGGGTGCAGTTCGCTTTGATGACTTCGGTCCAGTCGAGCACAGGCGAGTCGAGCACGAGACCTGCGATGCTGCGTCGATACGACGGGTGGTGAGCGAGCTGGAGCGCGATGGCGGCACCCATCGACCATCCGATCAGCACGATCTGTCGGGCTCCGTGCCCCATCGCGTACTCGATGGCGGCCGCGGCGTCGTCGGCCTCGGTGTAGCCGAGTGTTGAGCGCCCGTTGCCGAATTCCGGGCCTTCGCCGTCGGTTCGGAAGCTGATGACGAGCGAGGTGTAGCCGCGCTCGGTCGCGGCGAGCACGCCGCGAAGTGTTCCGGCTCGGACGCTGCCGAGGCCATGTAGGTGGATCGCCCACGTCGATCTGGCACCGTCGCCGTCGATGCGCCAGGCGGGGGCAAGCCCCGCAGGAGTGTCGATGGTGATGTCGTGTGCGTGAAGGCTGGCATCGTGCGGGGTCGGGTAGTAGATGCCGCTCCATGAGGCGTGATCGCCAGCCCTGAAAGTGAGCCCCGATGCCGTGCTCGTCACCCGTCGCGCGATCAGAGTCGGTCCACGGTCGAGCACGTCTTCGGAGAGTTGCGCCCAGCCTCCGTTCTCGAACCAGAGGTTGTACGCACCTTCGGCTGCGGTCTGGCGAGTTCGGTCGAGCACGATGAGAGTGCCGTCGCCGTCGCGCTCAACCTCGCGGACGGTCAGGTCGTATCGCCGCGTGCTGGGGGCTGTCAGCCGCCGCGCGATCACCCAGCCGACACCCAACGCGCCTGCCGCAACGAGTCCGGCACCCAGCGCGACCCGTCGCATCACGAACTGCCCTCCTGGCCGACCCGGCCTCCTGGCGAAGCGGTGGTCCGTGTCGCTCTCGTGTCGAGTCCGAGGAGGTGGCTCTCGGCGCGATTCAGCAGGGCGCGCTCGGCTGCGCTGATGTCGAAGGTGACGCGCGGGTCGATCATCGCGTCGCGGATCTCAACGATCTCTCGGTGTAGACGGCTCTCCAGGTCATCCGCGCTCGCAGCGAGCGGGTCTGCTTGGCTCAGCCCAGGCCGCACGAGGGACGCCCGCTTCCAGAGAGGCTCCAACTGTGTCGCGAGGCCGACGGTGCGCTTCCGGCGCATGTCGTGCTGTGCGCGGCGGACGACAGGCTGCGCGGCGAAGCCCGCGCATAGGAAAAGGAACGCGAGTAGAGAGAGCGGTTCGTAGGCGGGTTGGACGGCGCGCATGAGATCGAGATGTCCTGTGACGTGTGCGACATCCATGATGAGCACGGCCAGGCACAGTGCGCCGCCGAACGCCGATCCCAGGCTCAGCAGAGCCGCGGGGAGACGCTGGATGCCGGAGCTGCGCAGATATTGCCGCGCGGCGAGGATCATCATCGTCGTGATTACGAGGAAGAAGTAGCTGAAGTTGATGATCGAGTAGGCCGCTGCTGCGGGTTGCGCGCCGAGGTCGATCATGAACCGAGTCGTGGTTGTGCCTCGGTCGATGTACACGAACGTCGTGGTGATCGCAAGAAGCGAGGTGAGGAGCACCGGGATGCCCACGGCGACCCGCACGAGCCTGGGGCGGTACTCGTCGGCCTTCATGACGCCTCGACCGAGAAAGAAGATCCCGGTCATCAGCAGCCCATCCGAAACGAGGGTCGTGACGTTCGTGCCGCCAAGAAGCGGATCGGTGGCGAGGTAGATGGCATCGACGTTCAGGGTCATAGCGACGGCAATCGTGAAGGAGGCGTAGGTGATGCTTCGATCCGCCCGCTTGCGGCGGAAGATGAGCAGGCTCGCCACGAGCGCCCACATGAGCGTCGCGACGAGCGCCTGGATCACCCGAAAATCTCCGAATAGCGGGACTCGGCGAACACCGATCCTCGGATGCCCGCGGCCAGCCGATCTGCGAGCGACTCGGCGGCGATCTCCGTCTCACTGTCAATGTCCTGTCGCTTGAGCAGGCGTCCGCGCGTGTGAGGAGGGATGTTGGGCAGCAAGACGTCCCCGGCTGTGCAATCGTCGCCCTCCGTGTGACCGAGGATCATGTGGGCCAGCTCGTGAAGGACGAACTGCTGGCGGTGCAGTGCAGAGTCGCTGCGTGCGTGGAGCACGAAGTCCTCGGTGTCGGTGACCAGCCAGAGCGCACAGATGCCGTCGCGGGTGTCGAGGTCGGCGAGTTCGACGACGCGGAGCCTACGATGGCGCCGTTCCTGTATGGCCTGGAGAAGGTGCGCAAGCGTGAATCTGCTGCCGAGCCGCAGATCGGAGACGGCGGCCGTTACGGTCTCTTCGGTGTTCACGTTTACCCCCTCTCGGCCGAGCAGCTACTGGTCTCGGCTCCGTGGTGCGCGACACCCGTCAGTGCTCGGGTGTTCGCATCATCTCCTCGTCCAGGAACTTGCTGATGGCTTGGAGCGCCTTCGGCGAGATGTCGCCGAGTGTGCGAGCAGCGTAGGACTTCACCTTCGCTGCACGCATCGAACGCACGAGGTCGAGCTGGGCGGAGACCTTCTCCGGGGTAGCCACGCCGCTCTCCCCCGCAAGAAAGGCAGCATCAACGTCGAAGAAGTCCGCGAGTCCCTCGAAGATTGCGGTGTCTTGAACGTATCGGTGGCCGTTGACCATGTACGTCCATCGTGATCGAGACAGGCTGATGCCACGTTGTCTCAGATACTCCGCGATCTGCGAGTAGGTCGGTTCGGAGCCGGACTCGGCGACAGCGACATCCATCAGAAGTCGCAGGCGTTTGGCGAGGTCGTCAGCCGCAGCCTGACTTTCGTCTTCAGTCATCGTCGCTGACCCCCCTTCCCTTCGGGAGGGCCAAGGCATCGACGTAGCCCAGGCCCAAGGGTAGTTGTGCATGCTCAATCTACCCGTTGAGCATGCCCAAATCAACCGTTGCGCATGCTCAACGTGCGGTGTTAGAACGGAATCTCGGGAGAGTTTTGAGCATGCTCAACGCGGCTTCCCGGTGAGCGGAGGAAGACGATTCCATGAGCGCAGGGCGACCCCGCAGCCTGACTGCGTTGCCCGTCGGACGGCGACCGTCTCTAGGGAACCCCGGCGCACCTGATCGACAAGAGCCCCACGGTTCACGACCAGGCCAGAGGAGGTGCCGAGATGACGATGCCGGAAGCCTCGCGCGGAGAGCGCCAGCCGATGGATGCCGCCGCCCTGCTCGCCTCGCTCACCGGGCTGTCGCCGAGCGCCGCAGCATGTCGCTACGCCGAGGCAGGCATCCCGGTCTTTCCCTGCGTCACAGGAGGCAAGCGCCCGCTGACCAAGCGGGGATTCCACGAGGCGAGCACCGAACCGCGCCAGGTCGCTCGCTGGTGGGCGCGGTGGCCGCGCGCCAACATCGGGATGCCGACGGGCCAGATCTCCGGGCTGGAGGTCGTGGATGTCGACGTGCACGGGGCGATCCGCGGCTTCGCAGCGTTCGAGCTGGCCCGGCGCGAGGGGCTGACGGATCGCTGGGCCGCGTTCGTCCGCACGCCCTCGGGCGGAGTCCATGCCTACTACCCGGCCGATCCCGAGCTGGTGCAGCCGTCCTGGCAGGTGGCGCGTGCTGGCATCGACTTCCGGGGATCGGGCGGCTACGTCATCGTGCCGCCCTCGATCATCGCCACCGATGCGGGGCCGAGTGCGTATGCCCTCATCGGCTCCGGGCGAGGCGATGCGGTTCCCGTCGATGCCCGCGCGCTGCGGCAGTTCCTCGATCCGCGCCCCACGCGCCCGACGCCCGTTATCCCTGTCGAGCGAACGGACGGCGTTGACGTGGAGCGGATCGCCCGCTGGGTCGAGATGCGCGGCGAGGGCGAGCGCAACCGCGGCCTGTTCTGGGCCTCGTGTCGACTCATCGAGGCGGGCATCCCGCCCGACCGCGTGCGTGCCGCGCTGGGGCCGGCTGCCGAACGCGCAGGCTTGCCCGCGCCGGAGATCGAGACGACGATCCGCTCGGCGCACCGCGTAGCGAGGGGCGCACCGTCCGCGCCCGCCGCCAGTTCCGTGCCCAGCCATGCAGCTCAGCCTTCATCGGGTCAGGTGCTCTCGTGATCCCCGGCAGCACGCAACAGCCGCGCGGGCGGATCGCCGTGTGGACGGCGGTAGCTGGGACCGTATTCATCGCCGCAGCCGCCTTCTGGCTGTCGTTCACGGCGCTCGCCGACCTCGCGCGACGCTCCGGCGTCGATGAGAGCCAGGCGTGGGCTTGGCCGCTCATCGTGGACGGCATCATCGTCGTCGCCACGGTGTCCGTTGTCGCGCTCGCGGGGCAGCGTGCCGCCTGGTATCCGTGGCTGCTGCTCATGGCCGGTGCCGCGGTCTCGGTCGCAGCCAACGCGATCCACGCGGTCGTCGCCGCTGACGCCGACGTTCCTTCTGCGCTCGCAGGATCGGTTGCCGCCGTTCCGCCGCTCGTGCTACTGGCGATCACGCACCTGACGGTGGTGCTCACTCGACGGTTCCGTGGAGAGCCGTCGACGCAGACGGCCGAGTTGGTGTCGAGCGCGGTCGAGCACCTGTCGCCGGAAGCGCCTGCGCACCTTGCTCCTAGAGAACTCGCTCTGCGGATGAAGGGGGACGGCATGACGAACACCGCCATCGCTCGTGCGACCGGGGTGCATCCGTCCACGGTCGGTCGTTGGCTGGCGACGCCCGCGCTCGCCGCCGCATCGGAAGGAGGGGCGCTGTGAACGATGAGCTGCCGGAAGACGAGCACGCCCGTCGGCTTGCCGATGTCTTCCACACGCTGAAGCCGACTCCGAGCGAGGCTGCTGAGATCTCGGAGCTGGCGCGCCACACCGACCCGTGGCTCGCCGCGCAGACGTGGAGCGGCGGCCACCCACTCCTTGAGCGCCTGAGCGCAGAGCACGACCGCAGCCAGGTGGTGTGGGTGCGCCCGACCGAGCTGCTCCCGTCCGCCTCGGCCCGCATGATCGGACGCGGCATCGACCTGCGCAGCGAGCTGGCACGCCGCGTCGAGGAGCGTCGGCAGACCTCGCCGCAGGCAACTCCGATGACCCGGCCAGGCATCCGGGCGCGTGCCCAGGGCATCGCGCCGCTCTCCGCGTTCGGGCAGTCGCCCGCGCACCAGTCCTCTGTCAGCCGCGACCCGCTCCGCCGCCTGTGAGCGCGCCATGTCTGCCCAGGCCGCTCCCACGTCGTTCCGCACTCCGGAGGGACTGCGCGCGCTCCTGGAGCGTCTGCACGACGATGGGAAAGGCGCGTGGCGGCGCGACGTGGATGTCGCGGCGCTCATGGAGTACACGGCGGGTCGGTACGCGAGCCTCGCGCGAAAGCACGGCCTCGACCCGTGGGAAGCGGCGAGCGCCGCGTTCGACGCGATGCGCACCCCGGCCGTGCGCAACGCGGAAGATCCGTGGGCAGTCGTCACCCGTGCTGTGCAGGTCACACTGATCGCCGAGGAACGAGGCAACGGACTGCTGTGCTCGACGCATCAGGCACGCAGGCCGCAATACAGCGGTTTCCACGACCCGGAGCGGTTCAGCGACCGGGAGAACCCGCTCACCGACTACCACGAAGCGTTGCAGGTCGCGCCTGCGGGTGAGGACGAGAACGAATCGGAGGACGAGGCATCTGGCGTCGTCCGTGCAGTCGAGGATGCGATCAAGCTACTGACGCTGCTCGACTGGCCGGAGCAGACGGCGCGCGCAGCCATCGAGCACATCTGCACTCGACTCGGCGAAGCGCCGTCGCGGGCGAGCGCAGCGGAGTCGCTTCGGCGAGACCCACACGCTCGGGCCGTGCTCGATCTGTCGTCGACGAGCTGGAACGCGCTGCTCCGTGCGATCCTCGGCAACCCCGATCCCGATCAGGCCCGCACCGCCGTCGGCCGCGGCGTGCTGTACCGCCTTCTTGTCGGCGAACCCCTGCGCGCGCTGCTCACCGATGACGACCTCGTGCTGCTGCTCGGCCTGAACGCGCCCACTCTGGCGGGGGCGAGGTGAGCGCATGGCGACGAGCACCGGGCACATCGAGCTGGAGCGCACCATCGACTCCATCGTCGTCGGCAGTCGTCATCGCGTGGAGCTGGGCGACATCGACGCACTCGCAGCATCCATCGAACGTGACGGACTGCTCCAGCCCCCGACCGTGACGCCGGAGGGGGTGCTCGTGTGCGGCGCTCGCCGCATTGCCGCGCTGCGCAAGCTCGGCTACAAGAAGGTCAACGTGTTCGTGCGCTCCGGGATCAGCGACCGGCTCCAGAGGCTCATGGCTGAGCAGGCCGACAACGTGCTGCACAAGCCGTTCACGCAGACCGAGGCCGCGGCGCTGTACCGCGAGCTGAAGACGCTCATGGCCGAGGATGCCGCCCGTCGTCAGGCGGCGACGCAGTTCGGTGCGGGCGGGAAAATCGCCGGAACGAGCGGTGGTGCCGTCACGGCACCACCGCTGATCGGTGCCCCTGGCAAGTCCCGTGCGCAGGCCGCGCTCATGGTCACCGGGCGCAAGTCGTACACGAGCCTGGAGCAGATCAACGATCTCCAGCGGATCGCGAACGACCCCCGCCAGCCGGAGGATGTGCGCAGCTTCGCCCGCTCCGAACTCGACGCCATCGACCGGGGCGCGTCGATCACCACGGCGCACGCCCGCACCATCGCCATGCTCGCGATCCCGCAGGATGAGCCCGAGCCGCCCGGCGAGCTGGAGCTGCTCGCTCAAGAGGCGCTGGAGCGCGCGAAGCAAGGACGCAAGCGCGGCCCGGCTCCCGCGCCAGCGACAAGCCCCGTGCCGGTTCGCTACCCGGTGCGGGCGTTCACGCTCACCTGGAACGACCTCGATCAGTGGTGGTCGCACTACGACCCCGCCGAGGTCGGCACCGCACTGAGCGACGAACAGTGGGAGCACGTCGAGGCGATCCTCGACGCCACCGTCCGCTTCTTCGACGCGGCCCGAGCCGCCCGCGCCGCCCGCCAACGTCTCGCCAAGGAGAGTGCCTGATGCCGCAGACTCGCTTCCCCCATCGCCTCATGATCCTCCTGATCGTCGGTGCCGCCGTGCTCGCCGTCCTCGTCGGAGTCGGGCTCTACGGGCTGTTGCTCGCGCCTCGCTCCGACCCCTCGCCCGGAAACACCGCGGGCGATCGTCCCGGCGCGTCGACCAGCACGCCGTCGCCGACATCGAGCACGCCGCCCGTCGTCCGTGAGTCCGACGACCCCGAGACGTTCGCGCGAGCCCTCGCCATCGCGCTGTTCACATGGGACACCGCGACTGAGTTCGGGCCGACCGACTACGCGCAGGTCATCGTGGATGTGGGCGACCCCTCCGGCAATGAGACCGCCGGGCTCGCCTCTGACGTGCGCACCTATCTCCCGACCGCGGACGCCTGGGCGCAGCTCCGCACGATGCAGACCCGCCAATGGCTCGACATCAACGACGTGTTGGTGCCGGACGAGTGGGCGACGGCGCTGGAGCAGGCAGCCGAGGGACAGATCCTTCCGGGCACCGTCGCCTACACGATCACCGGCATACGACAACGTGAGGGCGTCCACGGCATCGAGCCCGTGACCAGCTCCCACGAGGTCGCGTTCACCGTCTTCATCACCTGCGAGCCGACCTTCGATACCTGCCGCGCGCTTCGCATCTCCGAGCTTGACAACCCCCTGCGTTGATCGGCACCCGCATGAAGAAGCTCGTTGTGGTCATCGCCACCCTCGTCGCAGTGCTCCCCATGAGCCTGGTCGGCGTGGGTCTGCTCGTGTCGCCCGCTGTATTCGCCGCATGTCTCTCGTCAAGCTCCCTCGTTGTCGGGCCGATCCCGGAGTCGCTCACAGCCACGACGCGCGCGGGCGAGACCGTGACCCTCAACCACGAGCAGCTAACCCATGCAGCCACCATCATCACGGTCGGCGCGCAGACCGAGGGCGTTGGTCGCGCTGGCATCGTCATCGCGCTCATTGCCGCACTCACCGAGTCGCGGCTACGGATGCTCGCAAACTCGGCTGCGATACCAGAGTCGAGCGGTTTCCCGAACGACGGAGAGGGCAGCGATCACGACTCTCTTGGTCTATTCCAAATGCGGCCGAGCGCAGGATGGGGCACCGTCGCGGAGCTGATGAACGCGACCTACCAATCGCGCGCCTTCTACGGAGGTTCGAGCGGGCCGAACTACCCATCACCGCGCGGACTGCTCGACATACCCGACTGGCAGCACCTCGACCCTGGCGAGGCAGCGCAAGCGGTCGAGGTCTCGGCATATCCCGACCGCTACCAGAACTACCAGCCGGTCGCCGAGGCGATCCTCGCTGCACTCACGCGCCGCGCCGAAACCACGCCGGGCGGTACACCGCTCGGCAACGTACCCGAGACGACTGCCATCGTATTCCCACTGCCGAGCGGGACGTGGGTGAACACCAGCGACTTCGGGTGGCGCGAAGACCCCTTCACTGGTGAGCGAGCGTTCCACTCAGGAACGGACTGGGCTGCCGACGACGGCACGCCGATCCTCGCGCTCGCCGATGGCGTGGTCAGCTTCGCCGGGCCGTCGGGTGGCTACGGCAACCTCATCATCATCGAGCACACCATCGGCGGCGAGCGCACCGCCTCCGCCTACGCCCACATGTGGCAGAGCGGCGTCCTCGTCAGCGTCGGGGATCGCGTCGTTGCCGGGCAGCACATCGGCAACGTCGGTTCGGCGGGCAGGTCGACCGGAGCCCATCTGCATTTCGAGATCCGGCCAGGCGGGTCGAATGCTGCGGCCGTCGATGCCGAGCCGTGGCTTGCCGCCCACGGAGTGCAGAACCTCGATGCCGCAAGCACCGCGGCGCTCTGCTCAGCACAGATGGCCGCATGACATGGACATATTCCCCGACTTCGGAGCCGTCGGCGGTCAGGCAGAACTGCGGGCCATCGTTGGCGCGCTGCTGACCATCGTGCTCATCCTCGCCGTGCTCATGCTCGTCATCTGCGCCGCAGTGTGGGCGATCTCGTCGGCGAACGGCAACATCACTTCGGCTGTCCGCGCGCGCACCGGATTCCTCGTCTCCGTCGGAACTGCCGCCCTGGCCGGCCTCGGCGTCACCTGGGTCAACTTCCTGCTCGGACTCGGCGCGAGCATCTGAGGCGTCGTGCTGTCACCACTCGTGCGCTCGCCGCGCCACGAGCCGCAGCCCGATCACGTTCGTGCGCTGGATATAATCGCGCGCATGGGGAGCAACGCGTGATCCCGCCCTTCGAAGACGGGACCTGGTACCTCCCACAGGGGTTGCACACGGCGACGCTCGAAGAGATCGACGAACGCTTTGTCGCCGCCGCACCATTCATTGATCGGCGTCGCGTCGTCTTCGACGCATTCCAGCTCTGGCATGGGATCGTGAGCGGGATCGTGCCCGGCGCTCGCTTCTGGGTCGACGGCGGATTCATCACTCACAAGCCCTGGGCGGCTCCGTCGGACGTCGATGTTACGGTCATGCTCAGGCCGGACGAACTCAACAACCTTCCTGACGACGAGCAGCAGCACCTGGACCAGATGTTCACCAAACCTGGCCCGCCGCGTCAGCAGCCCATGTCGGGGCTCGTCGACGCGTTCCTGTGCCTGCGTGGAGACGTGGACAGGACTCTTTACTGGCGGGAGCATTGGTCCACGGTGCTCGGCGAGAACCGGACGAAGTTAAACGGCACACAAAAGGGCTTCGTGGAGGTGAGGTCATGACGCTTTCGAACCAGGCACTCGATCAGTTCCGCGACGCCTGGCACGCCGCCGAAGGCGAGGACTTCGCCAGCCGCCTGCAGCGTCAATCCCTCGAAGCACTAGCATCCGAGAACGATGCACTGCGCCCGGTTCTCTTCGAGCTTACGAACCGTGCGCAGTCCGAGCTTGACCTGCATCTCGACGGCGAGACAGTGCACAATCATGAGGCAAACGCGGAGTCCTTCGCTTCCCTCGTGCGTGGTCTGGCCGATGCGACGAAGGAAGTCGCGAAGCACCTACTTGGACGCCAACGGCGCGCGTCAACGCTGCGAGTCCTCGCGCCGAGTCCTGGCTCCGTGCGTGTAGTCCTGAAGGCCGCGCCACCCGAGGAAGCACCAGGAAAGACCGCGCAGAACACTCGCACGCCCTCGGTCGACTCGACGTCCCTGGACACCGTAGCGGTGCTGCTTTCGCGCGCTCAACACGAAGGGGCAAGCCTCACCGACGACGTTCTGTCCGGGCTGGCTGCCGACCTGCCTCAGAAGGCGCACGCCGGACTGAAACGAGTTGCACGGGCAATCGACGAACAGAATTGGGATATCGCAGGTGAGTTGCGATCTCAGCATGGATTCCAACCGCTGCATGTCAGCCCATTAGGTGCCAAGGCACTGCTCCGAGTCCTCGACGAGCGCCAGGAGAGCAGCGATGTCGTGCGCCTCGATGGAGTCATCGACGGGCAACGCCGATCAGTTGGCGCTTTGTGGTTCACCCCCGACGGCGCAGCAGCGATCGAAGCCGCGGTTCCTAGCCCAGAGCTGATGGAGCAGGTCGTGCAGCATGATGCTGCGAACGCGCGCGTTCGCGCAGTGTTCGATGTCGTCACGATCGTAGGCAAGGGTGCGAACGCACGCCGACGCCAGGTCTACACCCTGCGCTCCATTGAGCCCTTGCCAGAAGCACCGACGCTGATCTGACGACGCATCGCGCCAAGGCGGGAGCATCCGAGCTGGCGTAGGGCTCGCCGCACGGCAACCAGCACTCTTCAGCGACGCTTGCGCGGCTTCGAGGGCCGCTCCAGCGGCGAGCCGTGGCCGACGACGTGCCACCAGCCGCAGTAGTGGCACTGCACGGCTTCTGCGCCCTTCGCTACGCGCGCCGCGACGGTCGCAGCCTCCAGCCGAGTCTCAATCGGAGGGCGCTTTGTCGGCTCATCCCAATCGGGGGTGTAGGAGTTGGGGTCTGAAGCCGCCGGTCTCGAGCAGGCTTCGGGCGATGTAGTTGGTCAGGTTGCGGAACCCGAGTGCGGAGCCGCGCAGGTGTTCGAGCCGTCCGTTGAGCGCCTCGGTCGGCCCGTTGCTGGTGCCGGGTCGTTCGAAGTAGGCGAGCACGTCGGCGGCTCGCTTCTTCAGGGTCCGGCCCAGGGTGGTGAGCTCGGTGAGCACCTTGGGGACGCCGGCGCTGAGGTCGGTGATCAGCTTCTCCATGAGCTCGCGGCCACGTTGCCGGTCCTCGTGGCGATAGGCGGCGATCATGCGCTGGTAGACACCCCAGGTCGCCTCGACCTCGACGTGAGCGTCATCAACGAACAGCGCGCGTAGCCTGTCGCTCTGCTTGTCGGTGAGCAGGTCCGCGCCGGTGTGCAGCGTGCGCCGCGACTTGTAGAGCGGGTCGTCCCTGAACCCACGGTGCCCGTGGATCGCGAGTTGGACCCGGCGCCGGCACCTGTCGAGGGCGTCACCGGCCAGGCGCACGACGTGGAAGGGATCCATCACCGTGACCGCGTCCGGGATCTCCTCTGCAGCGGCGGTCTTGAACCCGGTGAAGCCGTCCATCGCGACCACCTCGACCGCGTCACGGAACGCGTCGTCGCGGTCGGCGAGCCAGGTCTTGAACGCCGCCTTCGACCGGCCCTCGACCATGTCCAGCAGCCTTGCTGGGCCGGCGCCATCGCGGACCGGGGTGAGGTCGATGATCACGGTGACGTACTTGTCGCCACGCCTGGTGTGGCGCCAGACGTGCTCATCGACGCCAATGACCTTCACGCCCTCGAACCGCGTGGGGTCGTTGATCAGCAGCCGCTTGCCTTCAGCCAGGACCGCGTTGTTGGCGGTGTCCCACGCGACCCCGAGTCCCTCGGCGACACGTGCGACGGTGAGGTGTGCGACCACGATCCCTTCCAGCGCCCACCGCAGCCCGGTGCGCGAGAGCTTCGCGCGTGGCTCCGCCGCGGCGCTGGTGTCTTGGCGCCACACGTGTCCGCAGTCGGCACAGCGGTAGCGGCGCACTACAACTTCCAGCACGGTCGGTCGCCAGCCCAGCGGCTCGTGGGCCAACCGCCGGATCACGGTGTCACGAGCAGCGCCTTCGCTGCCGCACCGTCGGCACCACTGATCTGGTTCCACCACGCGGCACGCGAGGACCGCACGATCCGGTTCAAGTCGTTGTCCGGTCACGCTCAGACCGAGGCCGTCGAGTCGAGCGAAGGCGGTCAGGTCAGGGCGGCCGAAGCCGGCCGGCGGGGTAGCGTCGGTCACGTCGAGGTCTTTCGGATGGATGGCGTAGGAACCTCCGTCGTCGGGAGACCTCGACGTCTATCTGCGGACCGACGCTCCCGGCCGACCTACACCCTCATCTGGGAAGAGCAAGTTTGGTCTGCGGGACCAAGAATCGAGCATCGCCGGCATGCGACGATGTTTGCGCCCAGCGGACGCCATCATCCGCATCGGCACGTTCATTATCAAGGAGGATAACTTGGCGCAGATGTACACGGCTCGGGACTTGGTCGGCGTTCTCGGAATCGTCCCGACTCCTGCAACAGCCGATGCCGGGCGCTGGGACGAGACCAACACGGTCGAGGTGGACGTGACCATCTCGATGATCCGCGATGTGGCTCCGGTCGTCGACGCCATCATGACCCTCGGTACTTTTGGCGAAGGCGCGACGCTCACTGAGGACGAAGTCGTCACTTTCATGACGGCTGTGGTGTCCGAGAGCGGCAAGACGCCGGTCTTCGCCGGCGCGACCACCCTGAACACTCGAGACACGATCCGCCGTGCCCGT
>JAHBSW010000042.1 GCA_019638935.1 Cryobacterium sp. | reverse complement strand
GGCTCATCGCCACCGCGGTCTTCCTCGTCTTCACGACGCCGCTCTGGATCTGGGTGCAGTGGCTCGCCTTGCCCGTGACCGCGTTCATCGTGCTGTTCCTCATCGTGAGCCTCATCGTCATGCGGCGACGCGTGCGGTCGATCGGTTTCCAGCTGCGCGCCGACGACCTCGTGTTCAAGCGGGGCATCATGTTCCATCGTCAGGTGGCGGTACCCTACGGGCGCATGCAGCTCGTCGACATCAACCGCGGCCCCCTCCTGCGCGGCTTCGGCCTCGGCGAGCTCAAGTTCGTGACCGCCGCCGCAGCCTCCGCCGTGACGATCCCGGGCCTGCCGATCGACGAGGCCGAGCAGCTGCGCGACGAGCTCGTCGCCCTCGCCGAGACTCGCCGGGCGGGGCTGTGACCCAGCACGAACCGCAGCCCGAGCAGCACGCAGAGCCGGTGCCGGCATCCAACGGCCCCCTCGTGACCCCGGCGACCGACCTCACTGATGGCGAGTGGCACCACCTGCACCCGGCGACGCCACTGCTGCGCGGAGGAATCGCCCTCATCGCGATCCTCGGTGTCATCGTCGTCAATCTGCGCGACCGGCTCATCGGAGTCTTCTTTCCGCAGTGGTCGAGCTGGGACTACGAGGGCGACGCGATCGACCTCGTCGTCGAGGGCGGCTTCGTGCCGATCGCACTCGGTGTCGTCGCCGTCGTGCTCGTTCTGTTCATCGCGGGGTTCTGGATCTCGTGGCGCATGCACACGTTCCGCGTCACCGACGAGGTCGTCGAGGTGCGCAGCGGGATCGTGTTCCGCACGCACCGCAAGGCGCCGCTCGACCGGATCCAGGGCATTGACATCCAGCGTCCCTTCATCGCGCGACTCTTCGGGGCGGCGAAGCTCCAGGTGAGCCAGGCCGGGTCGGACGCCAACGTCGAGCTCTCCTACCTCAGAAGCGCGCAAGCCGACGACCTGAGGCGCGACATCCTGTTGCTCGCCTCGGGCAGCGCACGCCAAGGCGCGTCGCTGATCGCGCGCGAGGGTGGCCTGATCGAGCAGCGCGTCGCCGAGCTGCTCGCCCCCGAACTCGATCCGGATGCTGCGCCGCCCGAGTCGGTCGTGCACATCGGTGCGGGCCGGTTGGCCGGTTCGCTCGCGCTGAGCGAGACGACGATCATCGCCGTGATCTTCCTCGTCGGCGGAATCGTCTTCTCGGTCTTCGCGGAGAGCCTCGGCCCCCTCCTCGGGGTGCTGTTCCCCGTCATCGGTATCGGCGGGTATCAGGTCTCGCAGTTCATCAAATCTTTGCGCTACTCGATAGCCTCCACCCCCGACGGCATCCGCGTCGGCTTCGGCGTGCTCTCGACCTCGAACTCGACGCTGCCGCCCGGACGCATCCACTCGGTGCAGGTCACCCAGTCGCTGCTGTGGCGGCCCGCCGGCTGGTGGATGGTCAGGGTCAACCGCGCGGCCCAGGCCTCGGCGAGCACGTCGCAGCAGACGCAGAGCACGACCATCCTGCCTGTCGGCGACCTGGCTGATGTCGGGCGTGTGCTCGAGCTGATCCTGCCCGACGTCGGCGACCGCGCGGCGATTCTCGAGGGGCTTGTGTCGAAGGGCGACGACGAGGGCTGGACCAACTCGCCGCCTCGAGCCCGCGCCGTGCGCTGGTTCAGCCGACGCAGAAACGGGTTCCGGATGCTGCCGGGCGGCATCGTGCTGCGCCACGGTCAGATCTGGCGTGACATCGTCGTCGTGCCGGAGCCCCGCGTGCAGTCGGTGGCGCTGCACCGGGGTCCGCTGGGTCGTGCGATGCGTCTCTCGCGGGTCTACGTTCACACCGTCGCAGGACCCATCTCCCCGGCGATCGGCGCCATCGACCCCGACGACGCGCGCCAGCTCTTCGAGGATGTCGCGCGCGCCACGGTGGAGGCGGGCCTCCGCGACCGCACGCACCGGTGGCGGTCCGCGTGACCTCTCGTTGGTTGAGCTTGGCGGGAATGATTTCCCGCCAAGCCGCGCCTCTGGTGGGCGCGGTGACTCCGGCTAAGCGGGCGCCACATGTCAGATAGCCGTGCCGCCCGCCTGGGCATCGGCATCATCGGCGCCGGCCGTGTCGGTCCCGTTCTCGGTGCCGCGCTCGCCGGTGCGGGCCACGCGATCGTCGGCATCACCGCCGTCTCCGACGAGAGTCGCGAGCGTGCTGAGGCGATGCTGCCCTCGGTGCCGATCCTGACGGTGCCCGAGGTGGTCGAGCGCAGCGAACTGGTCGTGCTGGCGGTGCCCCAGAGCGAGCTCGCCGACCTGGTTTCCGGCCTCGCGAGCGCGGGCATCTGGCGACCGGGCCAACTGGTCGCCCACACGGCGGCCGCGCTCGGCACCGCGGTGCTGCAACCAGCGACCCGGGCCGGGGCGATCCCGCTGGCGCTGCATCCGGCACTCTCTTTCACCGGGACGAGCGTCGACCTCGCCCGCCTGCGCGAGTCGTACTGCGCCGTCACCGCGCCCGCACCCGTGCAGCCGATCGGCCAGGCGCTCGCCGTCGAACTCGGCTGCGAGCCGGTGCTCATCGACGAGCACGACCGGGCCGCCTACGGGGAGGCGATCGCGACGGCGAGCCAGTTCTCGACCGCGATCGTGGGTCAGGCCGTCGCCCTGCTGCGGGGAATCGGCATCGAGGCTCCGGGCGCGGTACTCTCGTCGCTCGTGCGGTCCAGCGTCGACGCCGCGCTCGCGAGCGCTGACCCGGTCGGTGCACCGCTGCTCGACGAACTGTTGGATGAGGGGGAGAGTTAGGTGACTGAGCTGTTCACCACGATCGACGCGCTGCGCGCAAGGCTCGAGGATGCCGGTCGGGTCGCCTTCGTGCCCACCATGGGCGCTCTGCATGACGGGCACCTCGCGCTCGTGCACCGCGCCATCCAGGTCGCCGACACGGTTGTGGTCTCGATCTTCGTCAACCCGCTGCAGTTCGGCGAGGGAGAGGACTTCGGGCGCTACCCCCGTGACCTCGATGCCGACCGGGCGGTGTTGCCCTCCGGGGTGATCGTGTTCGCTCCCGAGGTCACCGAGCTCTACCCCGACGGCGACGTGCAGGTGCGGCTGTCGGCGGGGGCGATCGGCGATACCTTCGAGGGCAAGACGCGACCCGGCCACTTCGATGGGATGCTCACGGTCGTGGTCAAGCTGCTCAACATCGTCACACCCCACGTGGTCGTCTTCGGCCAGAAGGACGCGCAGCAGGTCTTTCTCGTCCGCCGCATGATCCAGGATCTCAACCTCCCGGTCGCGATCGACGTCGCGCCGACGGTGCGCGAGCCCGACGGCCTGGCTCTCTCGAGCCGCAACCGCTACCTGTCGGAGCCCGAGCGAAGCACCGCCCTCGCTCTGTCGGCCGCGTTGTCGGCGGCGACGGATGCTTCCGCGACGCGCGAGAGCGCCGTCACGGCGGCAAAGGCGGCCTTGGCCGCCGAGCCCACCGCAGACGTCGACTACTTCGACCTCGTCGACCCGGCCACCTTCCTGCCCGTGCCCGACGACTTCGCTGGCGAGGCAACCGCGATCGTGGCGGCTCGCGTAGGCACCACCCGCCTCATCGACAACGCGCCGGTCATACTCGGCTGACCGCGCTCCTTGTTGATTTCGAGACGATCGCTTCGCGATCTCCTCAATCAACAGGGTGGACGGACTCGATCTCTTCGATCAAGAAGGGTGGGCGGACTCGGCCCCCTCGATCAACAAGGGGAAACGGCTCAGCCTCTCAAACAGCAAGGAGGCCGGAGCTTTTTGCACCGGTAAACTTGCTGAGACTCAAGGAGACTCCCGCACATGAGCGAGAACGCTGAACCCGCTGCCGAACTGACCGACGCCGAGGTCTCGGCGTCGGAGCTGAACGAGCAGATGGGCGTGCGCCTCGCAAAGCGCAAGGCGCTGATCAACAGCGGCGCGGAGGCATATCCGGTCGAGCTTCCCATCACGCACACGATCCCCCAGGTGCGCGAGCAGTTCGCCGAGCTGCGGGCGGATGACGCGACCGGCGTCACGGTCGGCCTCGCCGGCCGCGTCGTGCACTCGCGGAACACGGGCAAGCTCTGCTTCGCCGCCTTGCAGGCGGGCGACGGTTCGCGGATTCAGGCGATGGTGTCTCTCGCCGAGGTGGGGGAGGCATCCCTCGAGCGGTGGAAGGATCTCGTCGACCTGGGCGATCACGTCTTCGTCGAGGGAGAGGTGATCAGTTCCCGGCGCGGCGAGCTCTCGATCATGGTGAAGACCTGGCAGGTCGCCGCAAAGGCGATTCGTCCACTGCCGAACCTGCACACCGAGCTCAGCGAGGAGACGCGGGTGCGCCAGCGCTACCTCGACCTCATCTCGCGCGACGCGGCACGCAGCACGGTGCGCGCTCGCGCGATGGTCAACACCTCGCTGCGCACCACGTTCGCGTCTCACCACTACCTCGAGGTGGAAACTCCGATGCTGCAGACGATGCACGGCGGTGCATCCGCGAGGCCGTTCGTGACGCACAGCAACGCGTTCGACACGGAGCTTTTCCTGCGCATTGCGCCCGAGCTGTTCCTCAAGCGCGCCGTCGTCGGCGGGCTCGAGCGGGTCTACGAGATCAACCGCAACTTCCGCAACGAGGGCGCCGACTCGACGCACTCGCCCGAGTTCGCCATGCTCGAGGCGTACCAGGCCTATGGCAACTACAACCAGATGGCGGCGCTGACGACCGAGCTTGTGCAGAATGCCGCGCTCGCGGTGGCGGGCTCGCACGTCGTGACCTGGGCCGACGGCACCGAGTACGACCTCGGCGGCGAGTGGGACTGGATCACGATGCACGAGTCGCTGAGCGAAGCATCCGGAATCGAGATCACGCCCGATACCCCGTTCGAGGAGCTCTCGCGCATGGCGGCCGCTCTCGAGATCGAGGTGCAGCATCCGACCGCGGGCAAGCTCGTCGAGGAGCTGTGGGAGCACTTCGTCAAGCAGCACCTGGAGCGCCCCACCTTCGTGGCCGACTTCCCGGTCGAGACGTCACCACTCGTGCGCGACCATCGCTCCAAGCCGGGGCTCGTCGAGAAGTGGGATCTCTACGTGCGCGGCTTCGAGCTCGCGACGGGCTACTCCGAACTCGTCGACCCGGTGATCCAGCGTCAGCGCTTCGTCGAGCAGGCTGCGCTCGGCGCGAAGGGGGACGTCGAGGCGATGCGTCTCGACGAGGAGTTCCTCGCCGCGCTCGAGCACGGCATGCCGCCCAGCGGCGGCATGGGCATGGGCATCGACAGGCTGCTCATGGCGATCACGGGGCTCGGCATCCGTGAGACGATCCTGTTTCCGCTGGTCAAATAGGAACTGTTCAAGTTAGGCATGGTGATGAGGCGCGCATGATCGACGACTTCTGGCTCAATGCCCTCTACTCGATCACCCCGACGATTCTCGTGGGGCTGATCTTCTGGTTCGTGCTGCGCGCGATCGTGCGCGCCGACCGCAGTGAGCGCGACGTGCGTGCGACGATCGAGGCCGAGGAGCGCGCGAAGTTCGAGGCGGCGCGGTCGACGGATGCCTCGGCCGGGGCCTCCGCGCAGCCCGAGTAGCGCTTATTGCCGCGGCTTCAGTCGGCCGAGCGGAATCTGCGGCGCCGGCAGCGCGGGTCCGTCGTACCCGGTGACCTCGCCGAACTGCCCCTCGGTGCTTGCGCCGTCGATGACCTCGGCCATCCAGCGCTCGCGGGAGGCGACGACCTCGTCGTGGCTGCGTCCGATGAAGTTCCACCACATGACGATCTGCTCGTCGAACGGCTCACCGCCGAGCAGCAGGAGGCGTGCGGGGGCGTCCCCGGTGGCGATCGTCAACTTCGTGGCACCGGGCGCGCGGTAGCCGATGTTCGCGACGGGCACGGCGACCCCGTCGAGTGACACGTCCCCGGTGTCGACGAGCACCCCGTGCTCGAAGCTCGCCTCGACGGGCACGGTGACGGATGCCCGGGCGGGCAGGTCGAACTGGGCACCGACGATCGGCGAGAAGGTGGTCGCGTCGGAGGTGCGGCCGAGCAGACTGCCGAGGAACACGCTCACGCTGGCACCCTCGAACCCGAACACGGGTGGCACGAAGCGCTCGAAGAACGGCTCGCCGTGACGGCTGGTGTCGGGCATGACCGTCCACAGCTGCACGCCGTGCAGCACGGTCGTGCCCGGCGTCGACACCTCGGAGTGCTGGATGCCGGCGCCCGCCGTCATGAGGTTGAGCTCGCCGGGGCGCACCATGGCGTGGGCGCCCGTCGAGTCCCGGTGCTCGATCTCGCCGGCGAACAGCCAGCTCACCGTCTGCAGGCCGGTGTGGGGATGCGGGGGAACGTGCATGCCGCCGGTCACGGACACGTCATCGGGGCCGTAGTGGTCGGCGAAGCACCACGCGCCGATGAGGGAGCGCCCCCGCTGCGGAAGTGTGCGTCGCACCGGCATCGCCCGCGGCCCGCCGAGCGGCACCTCGCGCGGCTCGAGCAGTTCGACCGCGGCGGGCGGTGCCCCCGCGGCCTCGGCGACGAGCTCTTCGGGTTCCTTCTCGAGGTTGCTCATAGGGGCATGCTAACTTGCGCGGCCCTCACGACCGCGGGGTGTTCTTGTTTGTCGGCCGCTCCGCTGTGGGCTCCGGGTCTCGCCGCTAGCATGCTCGTATGCGTACGTCGAGGATTCTTGGCCTTCTGAGCATGGTGGTTCTGACGTCGCTCACCGTCGGTGGCTGCGGCGTGATCACGCCCGTTGAGAGCAAGACGAACACGATTGCGCGAGAACTGAGCGGAATGCCCGGGGTCTTGGCGGTGAGGGGCGACTTTCGAGAACTCCACCCGGTACAACCCCGACGCAGCGCGCTGTGGGTTGACCTGGATCCTGCCGCGACAGAGGCGGAGGTGCTCGACATCCTCACCGCGTTCAACGCGGTGAACCTGCGAACCGGTGTCGACCGGGTGAACTCGATACTGAACCTCGTGATCGACCACGGGACGCCCCTCGACACCGATCGCTTGACGTTGGACTTCGACGCGCCAAGCGCGCAGGAGCTTGCCGGTCTGGCACGAGCATGGTTTGACCTTCGTGAGCACTTCGCCGGCGCCGACGTGGAACTCCTCCGGCACCGTTTCGGCCAGCCCGGGGCGGGCTTCGAGCTGTCGGTGACCATGCCGGAGCACTTTGCTGTCGTCGATGATCTTGACGCGATCCGTCACGTTCGTGACCTGTTCGCCGATATCGGACCGGTGATGAAAATTTTCGAAGTGGATGGGCGGTTCACCGTGGAGCGCGCGTTGCCAAGCGAGTCGACTCTTGCGATCGTGGAGTCGATTGTGACCACGGATGGCGTGATTTCGGCGCAGGGACAGCTCTGGGGTGACGAGAGCATCCGGCTCACCGCGACCGTGTCGAACGAGTCGGGACTCGTCGATTTCGCCCTCGGGGTCTCGCCGCTCATGGCCGAGGTGGTCGACCTCATCCCCGCGGATGCTCCCGCGATCCGTCTCAGTTTTCGGCTCGGCGACTCGAGCGACGTTGCGGTCTACTTCGACAACGAGGCCTGCAAATACTACGGGGAGGGTCTAGCGGGCGCTGAGAGCCGCAAGCTGCTTTCCTACTGGGCCCGCGACGGGCGCACCCTGCGCGACGGCTCGACGGCCGCATCCTGCGCTAGTTAGCGAGCCTCGCTGTGCCCGTGCACATCTGCGGGAATGCGGCAGTGCCGAGGGCGTCGCCGGGGCTACAGCCACTGCCTACGGGGCCGGGTCAGCCGGCGGTTCTTCCGCAGGCGGGGCGGGCTCCGGCTCGGGGGTGGGCGTCGGGCTGGGGCTCGGCGTCGGGCTCGGACTGGGTGTCGGACTCGGGCTGGGCGTCGGCGTTGTCGCCCCAGCCGGTGGCGGCGCGGGGGCAGCGGGCCGGTCAGGGGATGCGTCGAAGTCGGGCTGGGGCTCCGGTTCGGACTCGGCATCCTCGAGCACCAGCGGCGTCGCCCCCGGAATGAGCGGCGGAACATCGCGTGAGAGGTGGTCTTCAGGAATCACCGGTGACGCCTCGACGCTGACGTCACGGGTCGGGGCCTCCGCGGGCGCACCCGGCAGCGCGAGAGCACCGGCAAGGAGCGCGGCCGTCGCAGCGACGATCCCGCCACCGATCAGCAGCATCCTGCGCATGCCCGGCCGAACGTGGGCGAGTGAACGGGAACGGACGGAGGCTCGGCCTCCGCGTCGCGAACCGGTTCTCTCACGCAGGGCGCGGCGGCTCGGAAGAGACTGCGCGGGGGTGGCCGCGACCGTCTGGTTCTGTTCGGCGGAGACGGGCAGTATCGCGACTGTCGCATCCGGTTCGCTACGCGAGTACATGGGCCGAGGCGATTCGGACATAGCGGGCAGGGCCCAGTTGGTGGGCGTGCTCGGGGCGGTGCCGGCGCGCACCGGTTGTGGCGCAGACTCCTCGGTGGCGAAGGGCACGGGGATGCTCTGCGTCGTCAAACTCTGTGTCGTCGAGCTCTGCACGATCGAGTCGGGGTCGAATAGCGAGTTCAGGAGCGCGTCAAAGTCGGGGTCAGGGTGGTTCGTGTTCATAAGTTTCGACGAGGGTAGCTGGCGAGTCTTGGGCTTCCCTGACGGAGCTTTCAGGTTCGCGGGCGGCAGCCCTTGCCCGTTCGATGAGAACTGCCGCCCGTGGGCGGTTGTGGAGGACTACTCGTCGCGGGCGACGACAAGCAGCTCACCTACCTCGCAGTCGAGTGCATCGCAGATCGCCCGCAGGGTGGAGAACCGGATGGCGCGTGCCCGATCGTTCTTGAGCACCGACAGGTTGACGATGCTCAGGTCGACGAGCTCGGCGAGGCGGGTGAGGGTCATGCCGCGCTCTTCGAGCAGTTCGTCCAGCCGACAGTGGATTCCGGTGATCTCGAGGTCGGCCATCAGACAAGACCCTCGGTGTCGCGCTGCAGGCGGGCACTGTGCTGGAACGCCAAACCGATGACGGCGAGCGCGAGCCCCAGCATGAGCGGCCAGAAGCCGAGATCGATGAGCATCGCCGACTGCGGCAGGCCGGTGGTCTCGAAGTACTCCATCAGGTAGTTCATGGCCTCGCTCGAGACACCGTCTGCCGCCCACGCCGAAACGGTGAGCGCCTGGTCGGAGGCGATGCTCCCGCCGACACCGAAGCAGACCTGCCACGCCATGCCCCCCGCCGCAATGGTCGCAGCAACGATCGCGATGCTGCGCGCGAGCGTGGCCCGGAACGGCGAGCCCGCGAGCATCCTGTGGCAGAGCAGCGCGACGACGAGGGCGATGAGAGTGAACGTCATGCCCTGCAGCGCGTGCCCACCGGCTAGCCACAGCCGTGCGTCGAGACCGAGACCGGTGATGTCGACGTCGGCCGTGGAGATGCCGCCTCCGACGACGGATGCTTGAGGGGGCGGTGTGAGCATCACCCACGGGTGCACGTCGGGCCAGAACTGCTGCACCGGAATCGTCACGCGCACGACGTCGGAGACGAGGGTTGTCACCACGGTGATAACGGTGGCGACGAGAGAGATCGCGGCGTAGATCGCCGCGAGAAAGCGAGTCACCACGACGATGTCACCCTGCTCGCCCTTGGACCACCGTGTTGCGACGATGGCGGCGATGGCCGCACCGACCGCAAACACGAGAAATGCAGTGACCATGAGAGTCGAACCGAACATCAGAGAGTCCTTCCGTGTCGCGTTGCAGGCGGCGGGCGCCGAGGTAGACGAGGGCGAGCAGTGCGAGGGTGGCACCGAGTACCAGCACGACGCTGTCGACCGAGTCGATTGCTTTACGTTTATCGATAATAACGATCATCGATAACATAGCGACTATCGATAAGAACCGCAAGCCCCGGCATCCGTCGCCCGGGTGACCGGCGTCACCGGTAACCCTTAACGCCCACGGCGAACACGGGCAGTTTCCACAGCGTGCGGTCGTTACTCTCGATGTAACGGCGCTGAAGACCTGTACGGTGCCGAAGGAGTGAAGATGTTCGAAAGATTTACCGACCGAGCCCGTCGCGTGGTTGTGCTCGCCCAAGAAGAGGCGAAGATGCTCAACCACAACTACATCGGGACCGAGCACATCCTGCTCGGCCTCATCCACGAGGGCGAGGGCGTCGCCGCCAAGGCGCTCGAAGCGCTCGGCATCTCGCTGGATGCCGTGCGCGAGCAGGTGCAGGACATCATCGGTCAGGGTCAGCAGCAGCCGACCGGCCACATCCCCTTCACCCCGCGCGCCAAGAAGGTGCTCGAGCTGTCACTGCGCGAGGCGCTGCAGCTCGGCCACAACTACATCGGGACCGAGCACATCCTGCTCGGCCTCATCCGCGAGGGCGAGGGCGTCGCCGCCCAGGTGCTCGTCAAGCTCGGTGCCGACCTCAACCGCGTGCGCCAGCAGGTCATCCAGCTGCTCTCGGGCTACCAGGGCAAGGAGCAGGTGCAGGTCGGCGCGAACGAGCAGCAGAGCGCTCAGGCCGGCAGCCAGATTCTCGACCAGTTCGGACGCAACCTCACCCAGGCCGCGCGCGACGGCAAGCTCGACCCCGTCATCGGGCGCGAGAAGGAGATGGAGCGGGTCATGCAGATCCTCTCCCGCCGCTCCAAGAACAACCCCGTGCTGATCGGCGAGCCCGGCGTCGGCAAGACCGCCGTAGTCGAGGGCCTCGCCCAGGCGATCGTGCGCGGCGACGTTCCCGAGACGCTCAAGGACAAGCAGCTCTACACGCTCGACCTCGGCTCGCTCATCGCCGGCAGCCGCTACCGCGGCGACTTCGAGGAGCGACTCAAGAAGGTCACCAAGGAGATCCGCACGCGCGGTGACATCATCACCTTCATCGACGAGATCCACACGCTCGTCGGTGCGGGTGCCGCCGAGGGCGCGATCGACGCGGCCAGCATCCTGAAGCCGCTTCTGGCGCGCGGCGAGCTGCAGACCATCGGCGCGACCACGCTCGACGAGTACCGCAAGCACTTCGAGAAGGATGCCGCGCTCGAGCGTCGCTTCCAGCCCGTGCAGGTGCACGAGCCCACGCTGCCCCACACGATCAACATCCTCAAGGGGCTGCGCGACAAGTACGAGTCGTTCCACAAGGTGTCGATCACCGACGGCGCGATCGTGTCGGCCGCGAACCTCGCCGACCGCTACGTGCAGGACCGCTTCCTGCCCGACAAGGCGATCGACCTCATCGATGAGGCGGGGGCGCGTCTGCGCCTCAGCATCCTGTCGTCACCGCCCGAGTTGCGTGAGCTCGACGAGCGCATCGCCGAGGTGCGCGGGCGCAAGGAAGGCGCCATCGAGGAGCAGGACTTCGAGAAGGCCGCCAATCTGCGCGACGAGGAGAAGAACCTGCTCGGCGAGCGCCTGCGCCTCGAGAAGCAGTGGAAGAGCGGCGAGGCCGGCTCGACCGGCATCGTCGACGAGGGCATCATCGCCGAGGTTCTCGCCGCCGCGACGGGCATCCCGGTGTTCAAGCTCACCGAGGAGGAGACCGCGCGCCTCATGTTCATGGAGGACGCCCTGCACCAGCGCGTCATCGGGCAGGAGGAGGCCGTCGCCGTGCTCGCGAAGACCATTCGCCGCACGCGGGCAGGCCTCAAGGACCCGAAGCGTCCCTCGGGCTCGTTCATCTTCGCCGGCCCCACGGGTGTCGGCAAGACCGAGCTCGCGAAGGCGCTCGCCGAGTTCCTCTTCGACGACGAGAACGCGCTCATCTCGCTCGACATGAGCGAGTACGGCGAGAAGCACACCGTCTCGCGCCTCTTCGGTGCCCCTCCCGGGTTCGTCGGATTCGAGGAGGGCGGCCAGCTCACCGAGAAGGTGCGCCGCAAGCCGTTCAGCGTCGTGCTCTTCGACGAGATCGAGAAGGCGCACCCCGACATCTTCAACTCGCTGCTCCAGATTCTCGAAGAGGGCCGGTTGACGGATGGCCAGGGTCGCGTCGTCGACTTCAAGAACACCGTCATCATCATGACGACGAACCTCGGCACGAAGGACATCACCGGCGGGCCCGTCGGCTTCCAGGTGGAGGGCGACCCCGTCACGACGTACGACAGGATGCGCGGCAAGGTCGTCGAGGAGCTCAAGAAGCACTTCAAGCCCGAGTTCCTCAACCGCGTCGACGAGACGATCGTGTTCCCGCAGCTCAGCAAGCCCGAGCTGCTGCAGATCGTCGACCTCTTCGTCAAGCGCCTGGCCGAGCGCATGCTCGACCGCGACCTCACGGTCGAGGTGTCCGTCGAAGCCAAGGAGCGCCTCATCGACATCGGGTTCGACCCCGCGCTCGGCGCGCGACCGCTGCGTCGTGCCATCCAGCACGAGGTCGAGGACCGCCTGAGCGAGCGCATCCTGCGCGGCGAGCTCAACGCGGGCGACCACGTCAAGGTCGACTTCATCGAGGGCGAGTTCACCTTCGAGACGGGCCGCCAGGTGGGTCGCGAGAAGCTCGACGAGCTGGAGAAGGCAGCCAGCTAGCGCTTTCGCGGTCTGCGCGGGCAGTCTCTCCAGTACTCTTCGGGAATGGAGATTCTGCCCGCACTGCTGTGGTTCGCCGCCGCCTACCTGCTTATCGCGCTCATCTCGATGGCGCACGTCGTCTACAACGTCAAGGTGAAGCAGCTCACCGACCGTGCCGAGGGCGCATCGATTCTGCACCTCGAGGCGTACCGCGAGACGCTGCGCTGGCAGCCGCTCTTCGCGCTCGGTGTCTTCTCCATCGTGTCCTACATCTACTTCGGAACCGTGCTCATCGCCGAGGTCTGGCCCGCCGCCGTCGCGCTGGGCCTCACCTGGGTGGCGATGACCGCGATCGTCGACCTGATCGCACGGGTCGTGCTTCGGCATCCGTGGAGCCTGACCGTTCGCGAGCTCTTCGTCGAGCAGCAGCCGTGGCAGGGTCTCGCCTACGCCGCGATCGTCGCGGCGCCCCTGCTCGCGGCACCGCTCGTGGTGACGCCTGTCGCCTGAACGCGGCCGCCGCACGAATATCATCGAGGGATGACCTTCACCGTTCGCCCCGCGCGCACCTCCGACGTGTGGGCGATTCGCCGGCTCGTCGAGCCCCTCGTGCAGCGGCGCATCCTGCTGGGTAAAGACACCGTCGTGCTGTTCGAGGCGATCCAGGAGTTCCGGGTCGCCGAGAGCGATGAGGGTGAGGTTCTCGGATGCGGCGCCCTCCACGTCATGTGGGAGGACCTCGGCGAGGTGCGCACCCTCGCCGTCGTGCCGGAGTGGCTGCACCGCGGTGTCGGTCACGCGATCGTCGACCGGCTCGAGGCCGACGCGCGCGCGCTGGGACTCAGTCGACTATTCTGCCTGACCTTCGAGGTCGACTTCTTCCGCCGACACGGTTTCGAGCCGATGGCCGAGGATGCCGTCGAACCCGAGGTCTACGCCGAGCTGGTGCGGTCACCCGACGAGGGCGTCGCCGAGTTCCTCGACCTCGCGCGAGTGAAACCGAACACGCTCGGCAACACCCGCATGCTGAAGCTGCTGTAACCACCGCTGGCCGACTGACGTGTCACCCCCTCGCTGGTCGAGTAGCGCCGTAGGCGCGTATCGAGACCTCAGTTGCCTGACGGTCCGCACGGCTCGCCGGTTCACTCAGCGTTAACTCCGGGTCGGGCATCTAATCTTGTGCCATGTCGACGATCATGAACCCCGTCGGCCCGCAGCCGGCGAGCGTGTACTGGCGTCGCCGCATCGTCCTGGGCCTTGGACTCGTCGCGGTGATCGCCATCATCATGCTCATCGTGTTCCGGCCCGGGGGCGATACCCCTCCCGTGGACGCCGAACCGTCGACCGAACCATCGTCCTCGGTGTCGGGTGAGCCGATCGAGACCGTGGCGGAGTGCGACCCGCTCGACATCCTGCTCGAGCCGGTGACCGACTCGAACAGCTACGCCTCGGGTGTGCAGCCGCAGGTCGCGCTCAAGGTGACGAACGTGGGAACCGTCGCGTGCTCGATCAACCTCGGCACCACGAAGCAGGAGCTGCGCATCACCAGCGGCAGCGACAACATCTGGTCGTCGAAGGACTGCCAGGTCGACCCGGTCGACGCCGTGCGCGAGCTCGACCCCGAGGAGTCGATGCAGACGCCGTTCATTCCCTGGGATCGCACTCGCTCATCCACATCGACGTGCGACACCACGCGCTCGCAGGTCGGTGCGGGCGGCGCGAGCTACCACCTGCGGGTGTACCTGGGCGACCTCGAGTCGGAGAGCACGAAGCAGTTCATCCTGAACTGATCGGGTGTGGTGGTTTCGAGACGCGCTCCGCGCTCCTCAACCACCAAGTATGCGCCGACCTTGCTGGTTGAGGAGGCCGAAGGCCGTCTCGAAGCCACCACAACCCCTAGAAGTCGGGCACCCCATCGGTCACCGCAAACGCCTTCCCGATCGCGACCCGGAGCAGCCCCGCCTCGGCGTCGATGAGCTCGGTGAATCCGAGGCGTTTGGCCTCGGCCGCGCGCTGCGCTGCATTGCTTGCTGTGCGGATCTCGCCGGCGAGACTGATCTCGCCGACGGCGGCGAGGGTGCGCGGCAGGGGCACATCGCGCGACGCGCTCACGAGCGCGAGGGCGATCGCGAGGTCGGCACCGGGTTCGGTGAGACGGATGCCGCCCACGGTCGACACATAGACGTCGCTCTCGCCGAGCCGAATGCCTGCTCTGCGGTCGAGCACGGCCAGCAGCATGGCCACGCGCGACGACTCGACACCGTTGACCACGCGTCGAGGCTGGGGCGACTTGGTGTCGACGATGAGTGCCTGCACTTCGACGGGCAGAGGACGTCGCCCCTCGATCGTCATGGTCACGCAGGTTCCGCTCACCGGATGGCGGGTGTTGCTGAGGAAGAGGCCGCTCGGGTCGGGCACCTCGCTGATGCCGTCCCCCGTCATGTCGAAGCAGCCGACCTCGTCGGTGGGGCCGAAGCGGTTCTTCTGCGCACGCACGAATCGCAGGGATGACTGCCGGTCGCCCTCGAACTGGCAGACGACGTCGACGAGGTGCTCGAGCATCCTGGGGCCGGCGATGCTGCCGTCTTTGGTGACGTGACCGACGAGCAGGACGGGCAGGTCGCGGTCTTTCGAGACCCGGATGAGGGTGGCGGCGACCTCGCGCACCTGCGAGGGGCCACCGGCGAGGCCGTCGCTCAGCGAGCTCGACACGGTCTGCACGGAGTCGACGATGAGCAGCTGCGGCTGCACGCGGTCGATCTGGGCGAGGATCGTGGCGAGGTCGGTCTCGGCGGCGAGGTAGAGGCTCTCGTGCAGGGCTCCCGTGCGGCCCGCGCGCAGCCGCACCTGCGAGGCGGACTCCTCGGCCGTGACATAGAGCACGCGCTGACCCGCCTCGGCGGCACGACTCGCGACCGAGAGCAGCAGGGTCGACTTGCCGACGCCCGGCTCACCGCTCAGCAGGATCGTCGCACCGGGCACGATGCCGCCGCCGAGCACACGATCGAACTCTCCGATGCCGGTCGGCCAGTGCTCGACCTCGGCGGTGGTCACGTCGGTGATGGCGCGGGCGGCGCGCTCGTCGCTGAGGGAGACGGGCTTGAGGTTGCGGATGACGCCGGTCGCCTCGCCGGAGTCAATGACGGTTCCCCACGCCTGGCACTCGCCGCAGCGACCGACCCATTTGATGGAGGTCCAGCCGCACTCGGTACAGCGGAAGTCGGTCGTCGTGCGGGCCATGCGTCGAGCCTAGGTGAGACCGGTGTCATGGGAGGGGCGCTGTCCACCGTTTCAGAGCGCCCGGTTCGTGTACTAAACTCGTCCGCGGTGACGTGTCCGAGCGGCCGAAGGTGCGACTCTCGAAAAGTCGTGTGGAGTAACCCTCCACCGTGGGTTCAAATCCCACCGTCACCGCCAAGTGAGTCACGTTGGAACCCCCGGTAGCCGTCAGGCTGGCGGGGGTTTCTGCTTGCCTGTCTGGGGTTGTTTCTGAGTCGCCGAGCACCGCGGTCGCGACGGGGCTGAGGATGCCTGTGGCTACGGTGCGGTTGTCTGCCAGGGCTTGTTTGGCAAGCTGCCCGTTGTCGCCCTCTGGGTCGATCTCGAAGCGTTCGAAGACTGCCTGGTTGAGCCACTTCTTGGCTTCGTCGGGTGCGGCGTCGTAGAGGGCCGAGGCGTAGCGGGTGAGCAACAGGACGGTATCGAGCCGCTCGAAGAGCAGTTCCCGGTCATGCTGGGCGTTCTGGACGAGAGCCTTCGCGTCGGCGATTTCTCTCGCCACGTTGATATGCCGCTCACGCAGGTTGTCTACGGGATGGCGTCGGCCAGGCAGGCGTCGATGAGGCGCTGCTTGGTGTGCTCCGGACCCTTCAGCCGGTCGGCCTGCTTCTTCGTGAGTGCGCCGCTGGCCGCGAAGTGCTCTTGCAGTTGCGCCCTCGCATCTCTGTCCAGCACTTCGATGGTCTCGGCGCTGACGGTCACCTTGCGCCGCCACTCGGTCCACCCGGCCTGCTCAACCTTGCCCACCAACACGCAGGGCAGACCGCAACTGGTGCGGCCGGCGTGCCGCCCCAGGTAGAAGACTTACTCGTAGGTGCCGCCTCGGCCCTTCGAGTGCTTGTTTCCGATGCGCCTCGGCAGCAGGGGCGGACGATCGAGTCCTTGAGTCAGTGGGTGTGTCGCTACGAGCGATCACCGCTGAGGCGCCTGCCTGCCAGGACGTCTTACACCTTGAACCAGGTGTCCTCGTCGATGAGCGGTTCGTGCGCGCCGTCCAGCACGACCCCTTGGTAGACGATCTTGCCGACGTAGTACGGCTTGCCCAGCATGCGGTGCGCCTGGGAGTCGGACAGCGGGTCGCCCGCATACTTTCGTGTCGTGCGGCTCTTCAGCTCCCGCTCGGTCAGTGCATCCCGTAGCGAAGAGACGCTCCACTCACCGGTCGCATATCCTTGGAGGGCCCGGCGGATGTGCTCGGCTCGTTCTTCGTTGACGGCGATGCCCTTGGTGTCTCGCCCGCCGATGCGTTCCAGGGTGTTCAGGTAAATGAGAGGGCGACGCAGTGCGTGCCGCCGCTCTTGGCCTTCTGCGCGATGCTCTTCTTGGCTTCAGTGGCGAGGTTGGCCAAGTAGTACGCGGCCATGCTGGCCAGGACGCCGTGCATGAGCTTGCCCGACGGCGTCTCGTCCACCACCTCGACCACCGACACGAGCGTGGCCTCCGCTTGGCGGATGGCAACCATGATGCGGACGTCGTCCGCCCGGTCCCGGGGCAGGCGGTCGCGCTTGTTGCACGATGACGTAGTCGATACCGGAGGAAGAGCGGCCAGTGCCGCCAGCATGCGCTGCAATTCGGACCGATCTGCGGAACGGGCTGAGGCGCCGGCGTCGACGATCTCCTCGACCATCTCGTCCCCGAGCTCTCTCGCCTTGCGCGCACACCACTCCCGCTGCTGCGGGATGGAGTATCCCTCGGCCTCGCCGTCGGTGCTCGCCTGGCGGGCAGTCGAGACCCGCAAGTACAGCACGGCACGCTTGGCCGCAACCGCCCCGGACAGGCCACCGTGTGGCCCCACGGAGCGAAGGACCGGCGGGAAGCGCCAGCCGGGCCAGCCTTCGGAAGCGGAGGGCCAACGGGCGGCAGGGCTAGTGGGTGAGGGCTTGCTGGTTCATAGCCTTCGGGATTGTTGATCCGAAGCAAGAGTCCAGCCGCCCATCGCGGGGTACGGGGGCGGGGTGTTGTAGGAAAAGCCGCATAGAGTACGCAACCGATCGTTGATTTGAGGAGGCCTGCGCAACGTCCTTGCGCGACACACCTACTCTCTCTGGGGATTACGAGCGTCGTCTCAGGATGGCTGCGCTACGGTTGACACGACGCTGCGGATGACTCATAGTCAGACGCACGGAAAGGAGAACCCAAACCATGGCAATGCTAGGCGGTTCGGATTTCTAGTCCAAGAAGCGATTAGCGGATCAGCTCGGAACGATATCCGTACTCTTGTCCGACTTTAATGTCCGCGAGAGCGAATCGGACCAGAGTTGATCCGCTAGCTTTTTGCCTATCAACGTCTGGACGGGGTGAACCATCAAGGGGTGTGATCCGGACACCCTTGGGGGCGAACTCGGACTCATAGATAACCAGCGAGTTGAAGCCGGTTGTTTGCCGTCGAAACGTCCAATAGTTGGGTTCCACCTGGCCGTCCAACATGTCAGCACCGTATTTCGGCCATTTGATAGTCAGTCGAATTCGCGTCGTGCTATTTGGGGCAAGGTCGCGATCAAAAAAGAAGAAGACGCGTAGAGCACGGTCACCCTCCCACGATATGGCGGTAACAATCTCGGTTCCCGAGTTCTCGTCTTCCTCGGGGGCAAAGCGCGCTTCAACGCGCACCTTTTCCTTTACTCGCTGCTCTAGATGTGCGCTTGAGTTTCTGTAAGACAATGCCCAGATGGCTGGGACAGGTTCCGGTCCTGCTTCGATGCTCATGGTTCTTACTATGACGGCATCGCCGTGCTTCTTGACCGCGGTTTCGTCAACCCAGCCTGTCGTGTGGAACAGATCCACATTCTTTTCCTGAGCGGCTCGAACCCTATCTCCGTATCGGTTAAGAATCAGGTCCTTCTGACCAATCTCTTTCCGCATGTATCGTCTGCTCAACGCAAGGAGCAGGACGCCCACGCCCAGGAACACGGAAAGAACTATGAGCGAGATGTTGACTGGCAATGCTATCTGCGGAAGTACTTGCAGTCCGACTAGAGCCGACCCTACGATCGCCAAGATGGACGTCAAACCGGTAGGCACGGCTATGAGCCATCGAAGTTTTCTGTCTCGGATCCGACCTTCAATAAAGTCTGCTGCCGAGTCGTACCAGTGTTGAGTCACTTGTCTCCTTTGCAGTCATTTCTTTCAAGCGTCTCCCGATGCTATTGCCTCGCAGCGCGCGACGGTAGCGACACATTGGGCAGCCCATCTGAGTTCGACTTCCTGGACCACTTGGCCGTATTGTCCTGTGCTCCCACCCGTTCCCGCCGACGAGCGGGGTGACCCCGGAACCTGCCCATGCCCGATCCTCTCCCACCTAGCGCCAGCCCTACTGCGACATCCGGCTCTACATCGGGGATGACGAGCAGGCGATCGAGATCAGTCTCGAAAGCGCCTAGCGCCTAGCGCCTAGCGCCTGCGCTGAGAGCTGGCCAGGCTTCTCCGGATAACTTCACTCCTGATGGGCAAGGACATGCGAACACGTAGGAAGTCGTCCCCCAAAGCGGCCAAAGAGGACTGAAAGCTGGTGGCAACCAGAGGTACGCCCAGGGAGGCGATCCAGTGCTCCCTCAGTCCCACCGCCACCGAATGACCGCCGTTCGGGCGGTCATTCGGTGGCGGTGGGGGCGCAGTCGGCGACCTGCGGGTACCGTGGGGTTTGCGGAGGGCTCTCGCTCGTCACCGGTTCGGGGCCTTGCCGGCTTTCGAGGGAGTTGCCGATGACCGAGTCAACGAGCGAATCAGCCTGGATCTCCGCGGCCGAGTTCCATCGGAGGCGCAGCGTCTCCGATTGGCGCGTCACGGGCACAGGACCGCAGGCCGTCTTCGCCGCGACGTCTCTTTCACACGCGGCAGACCTCATCGCGCCGATCGTCGCCGCTGCCGAGCGTTTCGGAATTCTGCCCGATGTCGACGTGCGCCCCGAGGGTGTCGTCGTGCGCATCCCGTACGGTCGCGTGTGGGGGATCCCCGCGGTCGCGGTGGAGTTCGCGGCGACCGTGTCCCGGGCGGCCGCCGAGCTGGCCCTGACGCCGGATCCGTCGCGCGCGCAGTCGATCGGCGTCTACGTCGCCCAGAACTCGGAGGTCGACGCGCGACCGTTCTTCCTGGCGGCGCTCGGCTACGAGGACTTCGGCGACACGGATGCCATCGGACCCTTGCGCTGCGGTCCGCAG
>JAHBSW010000041.1 GCA_019638935.1 Cryobacterium sp. | reverse complement strand
TGGGAGTTTCCTCGACCGGGATCTCATCGACCGGAGTGTCGTCAACGGGCGGTTCCTCGACGGGGGTTTCGTCTGGCGCTGGCTCATCCACCGGGGTTTCGTCGATGGGGGTTTCGTCTGCCGGCGGTTCGATAACGGGAGGTTCTGCGGTCGGCGGTTGGTAGACCTGTGGTGGCCCACCGTAACCGCCCCCACCTCCGCTGCCTCCATTGTTGCCTCCCCCTCCGATGACGCAGAGCTCCTCGTCGAGAACCCCGATGCCGGTGGCGGTGTTCGTCTCGAGCTCTTCCCAGGTGCGGCTGTAGGCGACGACCTGGCCGGAGAATCCGTCAACGGCGGATTGGAGTCCGTCGAGTGCGGTGGTCATGCGGTCGCGGGAGTCGTCGTAGAGGGGTTGCAGGTATCCGAGCAGGAATCCCATGGCGTTGTGCAACCCGCAGTGCGTGCCGACGTAGTGGTTGATGGCGGCCATCGCGTGCTTCTGTTCGTCGTAGTAGGCGACGATTTTGTCCAGTGCGTCGGGTACCGCGATGTTGGTGCCGGCCACTGCTATTCTCCGCTTTCGGGGTCGCGTCCGCCGGCGCCCGCTGCTGCTGACCGTGGGCCGAGCTCTTCGTCGTCTTCGAGTTTGGGGGCCATAGGGCCACCGAGTCCGCGACGCTTTTCTTTGTCACTCCCGGCGCCGCCACCGCCCATCATGCCCATGGGGGTTCCTCCGCCTCGACCGGCGGCACCGGCGGCGCCAGCCAGTCCGCCGCCTCCGGCTCCGCCGAGACCGCCCGCGCCAAGGCCGCCCGCGCCGAGACCGCCCGCGCCGAGACCGCCCGCACTTCCGGTGCCGAGGCCGGCACCGCTGAGGCGTGCGCCGGCTGCTAGCGCGGCCGCTCCCGCGCCGCCCGCACCCCCGGCGAGACCGAGACCGGTGAGGGTGCCGCTGCCGCCGGAGTCTATGGAGGGGTCGCGAGGAGGCCACCCACCGTCGGGGAAGGGCACCGGCATGGGAACCGGAGCCGGTGGCAATGGCGGCGCTACCGGCGGCGGAGTCGGCCCAGGACCGTTGATGCGAGGGGGCGGGCTCACAGGAGGAAGGTAGCTTCCGCCCCAGGGGCCGGGCGCGAACGGCGGCAGGGGGTCGGGGTAAGGAACCGGGTCGGGGATCTTGATGTCGAACGCTTCGAATTCTCTGATGGTGGTTCTAAGTTGCGTTTGCGGGTCGCGCAGTTCTCGTTGGAGTTCGATGAGAGCGTTTCGTGCTTCGCTTTCGCGCTCTTGCTGTGCCTGCTGATCCCAGTAGTTGATGTAGTCGCGGGGCACACTGGCGAGATTGCTCCACGGCCCCACGTCGCTGTCGGCGACGAAGTTGAAGAAATCGCGCACGCCGTTGAAGAAGCCGAGGTCAGCGCGCGGAGAGGGCAGATTGTCAAGGGCGCGTCGAGCTTCACGCTTTGCTGAGTTGGCATCATTAATGATGCCGTCGAGTCGTCTGGTCACGGTCTCGACCGTGTCGTACTGCTGCTCGAGGGCGGTGAACAGTTCGCGGGCGTTGACCGCAGCGGTTCCTGTCCACCCTTTGTCGAGCTTGCTTCGCACGCTGCGCATGGCATTGCTCAGGATGGTCATGGCCGCGTTGAGCTTGCGGTTGATGGGGATCTCCCATTGTGGTGCATCGATGATCTGTCTCAGCAGCTTCTCGTTCGGGCCCACGGTCAGCTCCTCCTCTTTGGGTCGGTGTCGGTGCGTGTTCGCTGTCTCATGGCGACGGACTACCGTGCTCTGTTCGAGAATGCTTGCGGCGGACGATGACCACGATCACCACGGCCGTGATCGCCAGCAGCACCAGCGCCCCCAGGCCGATGAGGGCGATGGTGATGAGCCCGTCGAAGGTGGGCGGGGACGCGGGTTCGGGTTCGGGGTTTTCTTCTTCGTACCCTTCTTCCCAGGGTTCGAGTGGCCGCGGGTTGAACACTTCGTCGTAGGTGGGGATGAGTGTGTAGTCGAAGCGTGAGTCTTCTTGACGCAGTAGGAAGGGGCTGATGTCGGGGTAGGCGGTGGGGTCGGTTTCGAGCATGCGGGTGACGGAGGCGAGTCCGTAGCCGACCTGGCCGGTTTCGTCGAAGTGTGCTTCGCCGTCGATGGCGCCGCTGGCGTTGCGGATGAGGGACTGCAAGAGCTGGTTGTTGGTCGCGGTGGGGTACTTCTGCTTCACCAGAGCCAGCATGCCCGCCACCATCGGGGTGGCAACCGATGTTCCACTGTTGAGCTTCTGCTGCTGCCAGTCACCATCAGAGCCCTGCGAGAGAACATCAATACCAGGAGCGACAATCCCGGTCTGAAAGTCAACCCGCTCGCCCTGCTCATAGACCGAACCGCTGGCATCACCCATCTGAACCGTGACGACACCGTTCGTACCGGCCAGAAAACCGCCGCCTCCCAACCGGTTGTTGGAGCCGGCACCGAGAACGATGACCCCGGCGCGCAACAGCTTCGCGCGCTCGCGAATACCGATGCCGTAGTTTGCCGAGATCGAGAGAATATCGGCGCCGGACGCAATCACCCTCTCGACCAGCCCTCCCGGTAAATTATTGAACGCATACACGGGTGCTGTTTCGCAGTCATCCCAGGCCTGAAAACCTTCGGCGAAGTAGATGATGGTGGCGTCGGGGGCGATGCCCTTGACGCCCTGCTGGCCGGGGTAACCGGTACCGGTACCGACGATGTAGGAGACGATGTTCGTGCCGTGATCAGCGCGGATACCTAAGTCGTCTGAGGTGGGGGGATAGAACTCGCCCGTTGCTTCTGACTGGCAGTAGTTCTGTTCCTGCACTCGAACGTCGGCGCCCTGCAGAGTGGGCACGTTCAGGTTGATCGGTGTATCGACCACGGCGATGGTCACGCCCTTGCCGGTCCACCCGGCGGCGTGGTGCTCACCGATCTTGAGGGCGTCGAAGTACCAAAGGCCATCGCTCACGTCTTGGCCGACCGCGGATACGGGCACTCCGAGGGTGAGCAGGGCAACCAAGGGCACCACAACCCCCAGTCGCCACGCGGGCCTGCGCACTGATGTCGTCAAGCCCAGGCTCCTGCGGTGTCGGTCGGCCCGGGAACGGTCGAGGTTGCTGTTCGTCATGGTTCACTCCGCGGTATCTGGGGTTCGGGTTCGGGTGCCGCACCGTGGTTGGTGCGGCACCGGTGCACGGTGTGGGGTGTTAGATGGCGAAGCGTTGTGCGGAGGTGTTGTCGGCGTGGACGTATTGGGTGGAGATCTCTTCGGTTTTGGCTGCGATCTGGGTGAGCAGGGCCTGCATCTCGCCCAGGGTTTGGGACCATTTGCGCTGGGCGGCATCGTACTGCTCCTGGGCGTCGCCGCCCCAGGAGGCGCGCAGCTTGCCCACCTCGGACTCGAGAGTCTCCAGGGTTTGGCGGATGTTGTTGGACCCGGTGCGCAGCTCGTTAGCCAGAGCGGTGACCTGGGCCGGGTTGACCGACATGGACTGCATAGTGTTGACCTTTCAGAGAGTGTTTCGCACGTGTTTCGAAGGGGGAGGGGTTAGATGCCCGACATCATCGAGCCCAGGCCCGAAATGGTCTGCGAGTGCTGTTCCTCGGTCGCGGCCTGATCTTTCTCCGTACCCGACAGGGCAGCCTCGAGGGTGACCAGCACATCGTTGAGTTTCGTGGCCTGCTCGTCCCAGCGGGTCATCAACCCGGTGAAGGCCACAGCAGCACCACCCTGCCAGAATCCGCGCAACTGATCGATCTCGCCGCGCACCTTACGCACCTGCTGATCAATACCAGCCTTGGCTTCATTGACCGCCTGCGCCCCACGACGCAGCGCACCTTCCTCAGCCGAAATCACCTGAGCCATACCACCACCACTTCCTCACATAGATTGACAGAAACCACTACCCACCAGGTCCCACACAACAGCCAAAACCAGAACCCTAGATGCACTCAACATATCGGTTGATGAGAGTTGCTAACAACTAGATTTGCCAAGAATTCACGTCGAGACAACGAGGCAGCGTGCTGCAGCCAATTGCCCTCACGGACAGTCGTCTCCGTGCAAATCATTGACTGCTCCATCGGGCCGAGGAAGCCTGTGCCTTCTACTCTTGCTTGACCAGTCGGTAGTAGTCGCCTCGATCAAGGTCGTACCAGGCCCACAGTCGCAGCCCGGAACCGACACCTCGGACTGAGAGGCTCGTTCCGTAGTGTTTGCCCGCGTCGAGATCATTGTTGAGGTGAACTCTAGGTGTGGAGGAGCCAATCTTCTCTCGAATTTCCCAGGTTCCGGAGCCATCGGCGGGCTGCTCTGAATCTGTTCGGCGGAGAAAGTGTTCCGGGAACCCAACGGCCTCGAATGTGCCGTCGGCGTGGAAGGTGATCTGGCCACCCGGTTTCCCCCAGGTGCCACCGCCGTCGTCGACCCACACTCCGATGATGTCTTGAGCCTCGACGCTCGTCGGGTATGGTTCGCCAAGCAGGATTGAGCAGGATGATATCGACACCGCAAGTGCCACGGCTACCGCCGACAATCCGGCCTTGCGACGTACACCACCCTGCCGTCTGGTCATGGGTAGATGGTTTCCGTCCAGGTGATCGTCTGCTCGGTGGTGCGCCCGATACCGGTTGCTTCGGAGAACTGATTCGTTGCTTCACCGACCGTGCTCATGTACCACTCTTGGTAACCGATGACCGGTGGCCGAGTCGCCGATTGCAAGGAGGACGCGTTCGACGCGGTGACCCGTACCTCGTAACCCCCGTCGGGTCGTTGGCCGATCACCTCCAGGCCCACGGTGTGTGAGCCAAGGAACGTGACCGCGAGGTTCCCGGTCAGGCCACCGGTGAGCAGCGTCGAGTAGTCTTCGATGTACTTCACCACGCCCTCAACACCGCGAAGTCGATAATTTGAACTGCCCTCCCAACCGATGAACAGCTGGTTGTAGATGCTCGACAAGTCTGCCAGTGTGTCTTGGTAATGGGGGTGCTGCCGCAGGAGCTCGGTGAAGTCGTCGCCCTCGAAGAACTCGCGCGAGTTGCCCTCGCCGCCCAACCATTCGACGCCGAGCTCCCACGGTGTGATCTGCGATTCGGCACGGTCGAGGGGGAACTCCGGGAGGATGCGGGGTGTGGCCCCTGCGGGAATCTCCAGCTGCTCGGTCAGCCGCGACAGCGCGGTCGCGAGGTGGCCCAGCTCGGACTGCAGCCTCAACACGATCGGGCGCGCATACTGTTCCCGATTGAAGTCGAGCACCGCGTTGACAAACTGTGCCCCGGCGAGTCCGCTGAACGCACCGAACGGCCCCAGCAGCACCCACGCACCACCCACGACCTGGTCGAAGATCGATGAACTCATGAACCCCGCCGGCATCGACTTCGCTGCTTTCGCCGCATCCGCCAGCGCTGCGTCCGCCCGACCGAGAAGGTGCCCCGCCTGACCCACGGTGTCGGAGTTGCGCAGCAAACCCCGACCCTGCCGCTCGAGAAGCTCTGCCGCCGCATCCGCCGACTGCCCTGACAGACCGGGGTCGGCGGCAGTGCGCTTGACCGTCGATCCTGCGCCATCCAGCTCGCGACTCAACGCCTGCGAGCGGGACTCCAGCTCATACCCGGGCGAGCCCGCGATCTGGGCCAGCTCCTGCGCGAAGACACCCATCACCGCACCGGACCATCGATCAGCTCGCGGGCCTGCCGCATGCCGTCGACAACATCGGCATCGACGTCGAGAATCGCCCCCGCCGAGGCCACCATCGCCTCCGCCGCACCGACAAACCCATCACACGAGCCTGTCACTACCTGCACACCCGACCACGCAAAGGCGTGCACCGCCCGATCGAACTCCGCCGTGCACCGCAACCGCAACACTCGCGCGTCACCGAAGGCAAACTTGTGAGCATTCAACTCACCCGCCGCATCGAGCAGCCCACGGATAGAGCGAACCAGAACCGACTCGTCAACACCGACGTCATCACTCGTACAGACTCGCCCTCGCTCATCCCTCACCCAGAGGCCGCACAATCCACATGAACGGTCGGGAAAAAACCAGAACCCTAAATGCACTCAACATATAGCATGGTGTCGAAACGTCCTGTGAGAACTGTCCACAATTCACTGCAAGGAAACCCGATGAGCACTGCCAGCCTTGCGACAGGTGCACTCGTGCGCGTGTCGATCGTCAGCGAGGGGCGGCGCCTCGACGTCGGCGTGCCAAGCCAAGTGCCCCTCGTCGAGCTTCTGCCCGGATTCGCCCGCAACCTGGGCGTGCTCGACCCCACCCTCACGCACGGCGGGTACACCCTGCAGCGGGCCGACGCCAGCACGCTCGATGCCGCGCAATCGCTCGGAAGCCAAGGAGTGCGCGACGGTGAGCTGCTGACCCTGCAGCGCGGCGGGCTGATCGCCGCAGCCCAGGTGTACGACGACGTGGTCGAAGCCGTTATCGACGCGACCCGCGACAAGCACTCCGAATGGTCGCCGCGCGACAGCGCCCGCACCGCACTCGCCATCAGCCTCAGCCTGCTCGGCCTGTGCGCGGTACTCCTCGCCGGAACAGAACCCGGATTCGGAATCGGAACCATCATCGCGGCGGCCGGCACACTCGTGCTCACGGCCACCGCCGCAGTGCTCACCCGAATCGGCCAGCCCGAAGCGGGACACGCGCTCGGACTTGCCGCTGCCGGGTTCGGCGGCCTCGCCGGATACCTCGCGGTACCGTCAACAGCACTCTGGGGCTGGCCCCTCGCTGCGGCCGGCCTCGGCAGCCTCATCGTCGGTGGCATCGTGTTCGCCGTCACCACCAAGGGGCGCCAACTCCACATCATCCCCATCGTGATCGGCCTCGCCATCGCCGCGAGCGCCGCCATCTACGCGCTCCTCGACGATGGCGGCGTTGCCCCCTACGCGATCATGATCGCCGTCATCGCAACACTCTCGAACGGCGTGCCGTGGCTCGCGCTCAGCTCTACCCGAATCCGCATCATCTCGCCCCAGAACGATCAAGAAATCTTCGCCGCCCCCCAGCAGATCGACTCGAACGACATTCGCCGCCGCACCGAAGAAGGCCAACGGATGCTCGTCGCTCTGCGCATCGCATTGGGCGCGGCCGTGCTCATCGCCACCCCCCTCGTTGCCGCGTCGGCCGTGACCGGGGCGATACTGTGCGCACTCGCATTCGCGGGAATGATGTTCCAGTCGCGCCAGACCTACGCCCGAGTCGGCGTCACCGTCATCATGGCGATCGGGGCCGCGGGACTCGTCGTTACGGGGCTCACCGCGTTCAGCGCGTTCCCCGAACTGCACGCCCCGATGCTCACCCTGATACTCATCGCCACCACGGTGCTCGTCACACTGACGCTTCTCAGCCCCCGCGCCCGACTGCGCCTCGCACGCCTCGCCGACACCGTTGAACTGCTCATTCTCGCCCTGCTGCTGCCCCTGGGCGTAGCAACAGCCGGGCTCGCCTGAACCCGACGATGGCAACCAAAAAAGACCTCATCGAGGCTCAAGGATTCAGCAGGAGACGGCTGCTCACCGCCTTCACCAGCGGAGCCCCCGGCGGCAAAGAACTCGAACCCGCCAAACCGCTGCGTGCCGTCGCCGCCGGCCTCGCGCTCGCCGCCATGGTGCTGCTCGGCGGTGTCTTCTACGGCATCATGCGCCCCGGCCTTCCCGCCGGGTGGGAGAACAACACCCTCGTGCTTCTCAGCGACACCGGAGCACGCTACCTCGCCATCGATGGCACCCTCTACCCGGTCATCAACACCGCCAGCGCCCGCCTCGGAGTGCCCGCGGGCGAACTCCGCGTCATCACCACCGACCGCGCCACCATCGAGGGCGTGCCCTTCGGGCCCACCATCGGCATCCTCGGCGCACCCGACGACATCGCCGAACCCGCCCAACTCATCAACACCGGCTGGTCAGCCTGCGTCGTCGATCACGACAGCACCTCACTCACCATCGCTCGCACCACCGCAACACCCGCCTCCGGGGCCATCATCGCCCGTCACGACGACCAACTCCACGTCGTCGCCGCGGGGCACCGCTACGCGGTCGACGAGCACGGTGCCGACGCCGTGCTGCGCTCCCTCGGACTCAACCTCGCCAGTGCCATCGATACCGACGACCGATGGCTCAACCTCTTCATCGAAGGCGCCCCGCTTCAACCCATCGTCGTCGCCAACGCAGGCACGCCCCTCACCTCTACGTCGCTGCGCATCGGCAGCGTCATACGGCCCCAGGGAAGCGCCGACGACGTGCGCTACCTCATCACCGGTAACGGCCAGCTCGCACCCCTCACAGCACTGGCCTATCAGCTCTACCTGCTGGGCACCGGAGCCGAACTCGGCGCAGAACAGATCGTCAGCCCCGCCGACATCGTCTCGCTGCCCACCGCGGCAGAACCCGCCGGCGGCAGCGACTGGCCCGAAACCCTGCAGCCGCTCGTGGCAACCGGGCCACCCTGCGCCCACCTCAGCCACGCCGCCGACGGCACCGCGCAAACCCGCCTCATCGCGCCCGAGACAGCGACAACCCCGCCCGTCGCCGCCGGAGCACGCGTCGCAGACGGAGGCGGTGCGCTCGTGCTGCTCGGCAGCGGAGCAGTCGCCCTCATCGACGAATCCGCCACCGCCTACGTCATCCCCGGAGCGAACGCCGATCTGCTCGCACGACTCGGCTACGCCACAAGCGACGTGAGCAACGTGCCCCAGGCGTGGATGCAGTTCCTGCCCTACGGTCCCGAACTCACCGTTGCCGGCGCACTCTCCACCCCGCAACTGCCGGGCGCGCAGCCGTGAGAGAACGCGTCGGCAGAAGGGTGATTGCGGCATCCGCCATCACCGCCCTGCTCGCCACCGCCCTCGTCACCGCCCCCGTGCTCGGGCCCGGAGGGCACCTCGCGACCGCCTGGGCAGCCGACGAGTGCCAGCCCGGCAACCCGCAGTTCACGCTGGAAACGCCCCCCGCTCTCGACGTGCTGCAAGCACGCGACGCGTGGCAGCGCACCGATGGAACCGGAATCCTCGTCGCCATCGTCGACTCCGGAATCGACGTCACCAACCCCCACCTCACCGACGCCGTCGTCGGCGGAATCAACCTCGTCGGCGATGGCACCCACCCCAACGGCTACACCGACTACCACGGTCACGGCACCACCATCGCCGGCCAGATCGCCGCGCGGGAGATACCCGGGTCCGGAGTCGTCGGACTCGCCCCCGGGGCACAGCTGCTCGCCGTGCGCGTCTTTCGCGGCGACGACGACGAGTCAGTGCGCAACGGCTACAGCGTCACCCCCGAAAGAATCGCCGCTGGCATTCGCTACGCCGCCGACAACGGCGCCCAGATCATCAACGTCTCGCTGAGCGACAGCAACCCGTCGGAGGCGCTCGAGACCGCCGTCGCCTACGCCACCGCGCGCGGCAGCCTCGTCGTCGCCAGCGCAGGAAACCGAGCCACCGCGACCGTCACCACCGACAGCCCCAGATATCCGGGTGCCTACCCTGGCGCACTCGCCGTCGCCGCCACCGACGCCAGCGGTGTCGTCACCAGCGACTCCATCCACGGCAACCACGTCGACCTCGCCGCGCCCGGAGCCAACGTGCTCTCCACTGCAACAGGCGCCGGCGACTGCTTCTACAGCACCGACGCACCCTCCACCAGCTGGGCCACCGGATACGTCAGCGGCGCCGCAGCACTCGTCGCCGCCGCACACCCCCACGAGACACCGCAGCAGTGGGCCTACCGGCTCACCGCCACCGGCATTCGCGGCAACCCCGACACCCGCACCGCTACCGCCGGGTGGGGCATCATCCAGCCCTACGACGCCATGCGGCTGCTGCCGGGGGACTCCGTGCGCGGCCCCGACAACCCGACGACGGGAATCCGCGGCGACACCGTCACACCCGACGTCGTCACCATCACCCCCCGCAATGACGACATGCCCTTCGTCATCGTGCACGAGGTGCTCGTCGTGCTCGTCGTGATGGCCGCAGGACTCCTCGGCACGCTCGGGGTCATCGCAGTGCTCCGCGCGCGAAAACGTGCCGCCGAGGCGACTGTCGAGAGAGCCGAACAACCCGAGCCAGACACCATCGACGACGACCTGCAGTTCGCCGCCGGAACAGCGGCGAGCACCGCAGGAGCAGCTCGTACCGGATTGCTAGACCGCGCCGCCCGAGCACCGCACAGCGGCCTCGGCGACTGAGCAGGCACCGATGAGGCAACCCTCACTCGCTGCGCTGCAGCGCGTCAACCGCGAACGAGCGCGACAACCACAGCGATGAGCCCCGCCACCGACACCACACACGACAGCGCAAAACCCGCCGTCGCGATCACACCCAAACGCTTGGACGCGCGACGAACCGACGGCATCTGCGGTGCGGGAGCACGGGTCGCCTCAGGCCCCAGTTCGACCGGAGCCGCATCCTCGGGCGGCAGCGGAATCTCGCGCGGCGAGTAGGTCTCAACCGCCCCCGGGCCCGCCGCAATGACGACCTCCGGCGTGAAGTCCGGGTCGACGGGGGGCAGAGCGATTCGCTGACGACCACGGGGCGCCTTCGTCCGAGACACAGACTTGCGTCGATCGCCGCGGTCGACCACCGCTGTCTTGTCCGAATCCGGCGAACCAGCCCGCGACACGACGATCGTCTTATCGGGGTCATCGTCGCCCTTGCGGGAGACCACCACCGTTCGATCGGGGTCGACATCAGCATCCCGCGACACCACCACCGTCTCATCGCCACCCTCGTCGGTGGCGCGGGGCACGACGATCGTGCGGTCGGAGTCGTCCTCGGGGCCGTTCGCCGGCCGCTCGACCACCAGCGTGCGGTCCTCCACCCCGTCGAGATCAGCAGACTCTGCCCCAGGGCGACTCACGACCACGGTGCGGTCATCGTCGGGCTCGGCTGTCGCATCCTTCTCGCTCATCGCACCGGCACCGTCGACTCGTCTGCGTCGTCGTGCTCGACCGACAACATGACCGCCCCCGTCGTGTACTCGGCCGGAGCGACGCCACCCCCGCCAATCACGTCGATGACGACGACCGACACATTGTCGCGACCACCCGCCTCGTTCGCGCGCTGCACCAGCGTGGACGCGACAGACTCGGGGCGGCCACCCATCGTCAGCGTCGCACGGATGCTCTCGTCAGCCAGTTCGGACGTCAAGCCATCCGAGCAGATCAGCAGACGCTCACCGTCGATCACCGGAACCAGCCAACTGTCGGCGGTGCTGTCCGGTGCCCCGATCGCACGCGTGATCACATTCCGATCGGGAAACGACGCAAGCTGGTCAGGGTGCAGGGTGCCCTCATCGACAAGCGCCTGGCCGAGCGAATGATCGACCGTCAGCTGCTCCAGCACCGTGCCGGCATGGCGATACACACGCGAATCCCCGACGTTGAAAACAAGCCAGTGCGGTGCGCCATCGTGCTCGATCAGCACCGCACCCGCCACAGTGCTGCCCGCGCCGCGTGACGTCTGTGCCGCCACGGCGGCGACCCGCGCATCCGCCGCGACCAGGGAATTGCGGATCGCCACGAGTGTGCCGAAGCCCTCAGCAACACCGTGCTCGCGAAACGCCGCTACGACGGCCTGACTCGCCCGGTCGCCAGCCTCGTAGCCGCCCATCCCGTCGGCGACGAGAAACACGGGTGCCTCCACAAGGATGGAATCTTCATTCGCCTTGCGTTTGCGGCCCGTATCCGAGATCCCGGCCACAACGAGCCGCACACCGCCGACCATCAGCTCTGCCATCAGTCAGACGCATCCTCGAACGATAGTGTCATGCCGACGGTGCCCAGTTCGAACCGGTCAGTGATGGCAGCTGACGCACCGGCACCGAGAAGACGCTCCGTGCCATCGGTCTCGAACACCACCACGCCGTTGGTCGAATTGAGGTCGGTGATCGTCCACACGCCGTCACTCAGGTCGATGCGCGCGTGATTCTTCGACAGGGTACGCGTGGTGTCGGGAATCGCCACTGCCTCAACGGCGGGATCACTGCTCGTCGGTTTGCGGCCAAGGATGGCGGACTCCGACGAGATCGGAACAACCTCGCCGTCGGTGGTCACGATCCTCCAGCGGACGACCGGACGCCGGTCGACCACCACCGTGCGGTCGAGTTCATCGTCATCGACCGCGTCGACGTGCGCCGCCGACGCGGGTGACAGTGCTGGTGACGGCTCCGGTGCCGGTTCGGCGGACACGGGCGCGACCGCCGGCGAGGCGGGCGTGGCCGGCGAGGGAGGGAGGGGAGCGGGAGGAATCGGCACCACCGGTGGGGCAACGAGAGGAGGAGGAACCACCACATCAGGCTGGATCGACGGTTCAGCCCTCGGTGCCCACGGGTTCTCGATCGGTGTCGGAGCGAGGCCCGACGGTTCGGCCTCCCCCGCGACCGGCGCTTCCGCTGTCGCCGGCGCGGTCGGAGCGGGCGGCGGTGCGAACGAGGTCACCACTGGCTCAGCAGGAGCGATGTACGGCTCCGACATCGTCTGCGCAAGATCTGGTGCGGCCGCTGGTGCGGTCGGTTCGCTCGGCGCAACCGGAATCGGCGTAGCCGGCGCATCCGAAATCGGAGTATCGACAGTCTGCTGCGCGAGCGGTCCGGTGGCACCCGCAGGTGCGACGGGCGCCACCGGAGCAAGGCCCATCCCCTGAATGCGCTCACCGTAGAGATCGGCAGATTCCGGCGCCGGATTCGCCACGAGCATCGCCCACACGGGCGGCAAGAAGACACCGAGCACCGTCATGCCGGCGCCCTTGCCGAAGTGAAGTCCGATGCGGTGAATGGCGACTATACGAAAATAGAGACCGACCAGCTGCACCAAGGGCACAAGATAGAGCAGCACGAGCCACGGATTGACCCCGCCGCGCTCGAGAATTGTCGCCTCGTTCAGGAGCGGAACCCACCCCTTCCACCCCTCGGTGCCGAGCTTGGGAAACAGCTTGGACAGCGCAACGGCGTACCAGATGTAGAAACCGAGCAGCACCACGAAGTAGAGGGCCCACACGATGAGCACGACGCCGAGGGTTGACGCGAAGTCAGACGACATTAGCGGATCTCCTTAGGTTGGAAAATGGCGAGTCCCTGAGTGAGCACTCGACGTGCGGGAACATGGTTCACGAGAGAGCGGAGCGACAGCGCCGACCTCACCCGCTCACCGAGCGACGATTCCGCGCGCAACTCGGCGCGCTCCTCATCGAGCAGCTGCCACGCGGCCTCGCTCGCCTGTCTGCCCGGCGGGTGCTCGGCAAACACAGCCGCATCGACCATGGATGCGAGCATCGCTGCTCGAGGCCTATCGACCTCGGTCGCCGCGAGTTGCCGGCTCGCATTCGTCGGCACCTCGAAACCGAGGTCGTGATAGCTGTCGAGCAGTTCGTCCCATGCGCCGACGAGGGCCACTTCGGGAACCGGAGCCGCACGGCGCCGGTTTCGACGCAATGCCTTCACCCCCAGGAGGAACAATGCCGGGAGAAGCAGAAGGGTGGCGACGAGAAGGCCGGTTGCTATCGGTCGCAGGATGGTCAGAATCGATTCGAGCCAACCCGGTTCCGCGGACTCATCGGAGGAGGCCGCCGTCGATTCATCGCGCTGGGCGGGAGGAGGATCCAGCACCTCAGTCGTGAGGGTCTGCACGACGGTCGGATTCTCGGGGCGCTCCTCACCGGGGTTCACGAAGAAAGGGGCCAACTCGTACTGCGGGCTCGCGTCGATCGAAACCCAGGCGCCCGTTGCGGAGCGCACCTCGATCCAGGCGGAGACGTTCGCGCCCGTGCACGAGCCGTTGACGCAGGGTGGAACCGAGGGGGCCGTCTCAGCGGGCTGCAGCCTCGTGCCGATCACCACGCGCGAGTCGAAGCCGAAGTAGCGGGCGAGGAGCGCCGCCGCCGTTGCGAACTGCTCATCGTCCCCCACCGCCGCTACGAGCGCATCGGGCGGGGCGTCGGCACCGGCAGCGCGCTGCTGGTCGTAGAGCGCGGTGAACATCTCCTCGACGCGCGCCGTCGAGTGTCCGGCATACGACGGTTGGAAGACGTAGTCGTCGATGGCGAGGCGCGTGATCCAGCCCTCGGATCGTGTGTCATCCTGCAGCGAATGACTGAGGTAGCCACGGTCGCGGAGGCGCTGAATCGCCTGGAGCAGACCCTCACCCGTTCGCGGGAGCTCCTGCTGCTCGACCCAGGCGGCGAGTCGCGGGTGGGCGTCGTCGCTGATGAGCGCTTCGCCCCCCGGCGTGGCACCCAGAGAGCGTGAGTCGGTCTCCGGCCCCGCGATGACCTGGTAGCTGTCGCCGGGGCGCACCCCGAAGCCGCCGTCGTCGCGGGCGAGTACTACGACCGAGCCGTTGCCGTTCGCGCTCGTATAGAAGCTGTCGGCGAGCTGCTCGCCGCGCTCTCCTCCGAAGACCGGCGCCGAATCGATCGAGCCCGGAATCGGCAGCCACACTCCCGAGTAGCCCTCGCCGACGGTGACGGTCAGCGGAACCCCGGCGCCGCTCGATGCCGGCAGCCGATAGAACTCTTGCGACGCCGAACCCGACCCCGCTCGGAACACCGCGCCGTCGTAACTGCCGAGAACGGCGATGCGCACCCGATCGAAACCCGCGAGGTCTCCGTCGATGCGGAAGACCTCGGTGTCATACGACTCGCCCGAAAACCACGAGCGGTAGCTGGCGAGTGGACTCGGCTGCTGCGTGACGATGAGCCTCGGGTCGACATGTTCGCGAAGGGTGTCCCGGGGAACCCACGTCGCCGCGGTCGGTGCGACGACGACACCCGCAGCGACGGCGACGATGACAAGAATCGCCGCGGCGGCCTGCCTGCGCAGCCGCACCCAGAACGAGGAACGCGTGTTCTGGCGCACATCGCCCGAGTGAGCTTGCGCGAGCCGCAGGGCCGCACTCCGTGCCATGCGCCCTCGCGCGACGAGCCACGCGAGCGACACCAGCACGAGCAGAATCCCGAGAAGCACCGGCTGGGCTGCCGGGATCGTGAATCCCGCGATGGTGAGAGGCGCAGCCATCTCGCTCGACCCGAAGACGAGACCGAAGGATGCCATGAGCAGGACCACCGGAACGGCGAAGCCCGACACGGCCCGATTGCTCAGGGCGAGGCCCATCGCCGCGAGGCTGCCCACCAAGAGCGTGACGAAGAGCGGCACGAGCACACCCTGGTAGTCACCGACCGGAAGGGAGAGGGTGAGCAGCTGCTTCCACCCGAGTGCAACGCCGGCCGCGCCGTCGAGCACCCCGCGCAGAATCCGCATCGGCGAGGTGAGTGCGCTCGGAATGGCGACGGGCACCACCAGCACGAGAAAGCTGCCGACGGCGACAAGAGTCGTCAACCACCACGTCCACCGCAATTTCGCGGCAAGGAGCACGATCCCGATTCCGAGGGTCGCCGCGACGACGCTCACGACGATGACGCGCGCCGAATCGTAGATCGGCCACGCGAGCACGGTCGCCACCGCGACACCGGCGAGCACATAGCCGAGATCCCAGACTCTGCGCCATAGCGAGAGGGAGCCGGTCGTTGTGCGTGGTTCGGGCGTCATGCGATGGCGCCCCGTGCGATGAGGTGCTTCAGGTCGTCCAGCGCGCCGATGGTCAGCACGGTGAGGTCAGACACGGAACCGAGCCGCGGTTCGGCCCCCGGATCTGCCCTGACGGCGACCGCGGACACATTGACGGGCAGTTGCAGCGCCGCGCCGCGAAGACGATCGAGGCTCATGACCGAGCCGGTGCAGAGAAACGCGATGGAGAGTGCGGGGAACGTCTGGGCCGTGAGGGAGGTGACGGCGTCGAGCCGGTAGGCGGCGTCGCTGCCCTCGATCGCCGACATCCCGTCGAGCAGGGTTCGCGCCGTGACCGTGGGGAGAGTCTGTATCGACTGGACGACGCCGCGACTGAACTCCGACACGGGCGAGCTCGCCGAGATGAAGACGTCTCGGCCGTCGCGAACACCCTGCACGGCGAGGGAAGCCGCGGCGCTCACCATCATCTCGAACTCCTCCTCCGAGGCGTACTCCTCGGTGTTGAGGTCGAGGACGACGGCGATGCTGGCGCGGCGTGTTTCTTCGTACTGGCGCACCATCAGGGTGCCGGTCTTCGCGGTCGACTTCCAGTGGATGTGTCGTCGTGAATCTCCCGGTGCGTACTCGCGTATCGCGTGGAAGGCGAGATCGGAGTCGACGATGTCGCGGGTGGGGGTGCCTTCGAGGTCTTTGATGAGACCGGAGCTCGTGCTGGGGATGCGCACGGTGACGGGGTGCACGTGGATGCGCTCGACCTGCGGCCACGACACCTCGCGCCGGAGGATGCCGAGGGGATCGCCTCGGCCGATGGTGATGGGCCCGACGTCGATGACGCCGCGACGCTGCGCACCGATGGTGAGTTCTTCGCGGTGCTCGGCGTTGGCGAAGAGAAGTGGCACGTTGACTTCGACGAGGCCCTCGCCGACGGGGATGTCGAGCACGCCGGGAAGCGAGATGCGCGCAGCCTGATTGACGACGGAGAGTCGGGCCGTGATATCGGTTCCCGCGACGACGCGGTCTTTCTCGAGGGTGAGCCCGACACGGTAGTCGTGGCCGCCGAGCAGGAAGGGCAGGCTGACGACGATGAGCACGGTGGCGATGACGGCGAGTGTCCACGCTTCGACCCAGCCCGCGGTGGCTCCGACGATCGTGCCAACGAGGGCAAGCGCGACGAAGAGCCAGCCGGCGGGAAGGATGGTCTCGCGCAGCCAGGTGACGGCAGAGCCGATTCCGTCGACGACCGAGCGCGCCAACCGCCGGCCCCAGAACACGCTGCCCTCGACGAAGCCCGTGCTCGTGCTGGTGTAGCGAGTGACGGTCTGCGTGCGGGTGCGGGTCTGGGTTCCGGTGCGGGTGATGCGCGACTCGGTGTCTACTCTCATGCCGTGCCGTTCTCCGCGGGTGGCACGACGTCGAGGAGCACCTGGCCGATGACGTCGACGGCGGTGACGCCGTCGAACTCGGCTTCGGGCTCGAGGATGATGCGGTGCGAGAAGGCGGGTACCGCGAGTTCGCGCACGTCATCGGGCGTGACGAAGGTGCGCCCCTTCGAGACGGCGCGCGTCATGGCGAGACGCGACAGGGCGAGGGCGCCGCGCACGCTGACGCCGAGCCTCACCTCGGCGGCGGTGCGGGTGGCGTTGACGATGCGCATGATGTAGTCGAAGAGCAGCGGGTTGACGAAGGCACCGCGGGAGAATTCGGTCATCGTCTTGAGGGTTTCGGGGGTGACGATTCCGGGCACCTCTTTGCGGGGGCTCGTGACGCCCTGCAGGATGCGCAGGGTGGATGCATCGTCGGGGTAGCCGAGCGAGGTTTTGATCATGAAGCGGTCGAGTTGGGCTTCGGGCAGTCGGTAGGTACCGGCCTGTTCGACGGGGTTCTGGGTGGCGATGACGAGGAACGGAGAGCCCACCTGGCGGGTGACGCCGTCGACCGTGACGTTGCTCTCCTCCATCACCTCGAGCAGGGCGGCCTGAGTCTTGGGGCTGGCGCGGTTGATCTCGTCGGCGAGCACGACGTTGGCGAAGATGGGGCCGGCGTGGAATTCGAACTCGCCCTTCTTCTGGTCGTAGACGGTGATTCCGGTGACGTCACCGGGCAGCAGGTCGGGGGTGAACTGGATGCGGGAGCTGGTCCCCGTGATGGTCTGACTGATCGAGCGCGCGAGCGCGGTCTTTCCGGTGCCGGGGTAGTCCTCGAGCAGAACGTGTCCCTCGCTGATCGCGGTCGAGAGCACCAGCTCGACGACCGTGCGCTTGCCGATGATGGCCTGCTCGACGTTGTCGGCGATGAGGCCGAATGTCTCGGCGAACCAGTCGGCCTGTTCAGGTGCAATGGTCATGAAGGAGAATCCTCTCGGGGGTGGGCAGGGTTGATGGTTAGGGGTCGGTCGGCGGGTCACCTGGGTCAACGGGGTCGGGCGTGTAGGCCACGGCGAACGACACGGACTCCAAGGCCGAGTACGGACCACTGAAGGTGACGGTGTACTGAGCGATTCCGCTGCCGTCCAGTGTGGCACCGACCAAGAAATGCGCATTGGCGCCACCGTCCACGCTGACGCCATGGCCGTGAGTGGCGTCGGTCTGGGTGAGGGTGCCGGTGGGGAAGCGTACCGTGACGGTGCTCGGTGCCGTGAGCGGTTCAAGAAGGGCTCGAGGCGAGCACCTGCTGAAGAGTCCGCTGCGGCAGTACATGACCTCGTGCGTCACGATCGCGTCGGAGATCTCGAAGCTGCTCGACTCGGCACCCCCGTTGACGAAGCGTGTGCTCCATCTGCTGTTCGGGTGCGCAGCGACGACGGGACCGGCGTCGAGGCCGTAGCGATACGTGCCGTACGACACCTCGGAGGCAGACGTGTGCACCCGGTAGGTGAGCGTTCCTGTCGGTGCGTCTGCGACAGGAATCGTATCGGCCGTCTGCGGAGCGCTCTGCGCCAGTCCGAAACCGTTCGTCGCGCAGGCCTTGATGTAGTACTCACCGTCGGTGGGCATCGCGATGGTCGCAGTCGTGCTCTGAGTTCCGCCAGCGATGGTCACCGTGCTCCCGCTGACCGAGCACGTCGGGGTGGGAGCCGTGTACTCCCAGGCGACGAAGAGCTCGTGAGTCTTAGCGCCGCCATTCGCGTTGAAGGCGGTGCCGCTCAGCGTCACATTGCCCGAGGGAAAGCCAGCCGCCGTGCCGTTCGCCGAGTACGACGGCGTGCCGATGGACGTTACCGTCGCCGCGGCCTGGGCGCCCTCCCCATGCTCTCCCGCGTAGTTGATGGGCGGGCGGAACTCGCTGATGGGAACGACGTGCACCAGCACCGCACCGGTGGGGAGCGTCACTCGGGCGGTCGTCGTCGACCCGGTGCGCGCGAACACCTCACCGGTGTTGATCACCCGGAAGCTCATGGTGTCGTCGCCGGCGGCGATCGACAGGTCGACAGCGCCGTGGGAGGCGCTCGTGCGATCCACGTCGAAGACAGCGACCCCCGAAAGCGAGGTCACCACCGGCTCTCGGTACGACCAGGTCGTGTGCTCGGTCGTGGGAAGCGAGTCCCCGACGCTGTTGATCGCCCTCGCGGTGTAGCCGTGCGGCGTGCCGTTCTCGAGACCGGTCACGACGCACACGTAGTTCGCGGGCCCGCTGGGCGAACACGTCGAGCCCGCGACCGGAGCACCACCCTCGTCGATGACGACGCCGGTCACGGCAGGGTGCGCCCCCGCCGCTTCGCCGAGCGGCACCGTCAGCGTGACCGAGGTCGGGGTGTAGCTCGTCGTGAACACGCTCGCCGGGGTCTGCGGGTAGCCGAGCACATCGATCCTGACCTCGCCCGGACCCGTGCGACCCTGCGCATCGGCGACCGTCAACGGCACGATGCACTCTCCGCCGACGGGGCGCGGCCCAGCCGGCCACGTCGCAACGACCTGGCTCGTACCGCTCACCGTCACCGTGGCGACCGGGCAGGCCAGCGACGTGCCGGCACCGACACCGACGACCGTGAGCCCGCCGCCGAGCTTGCCCTCGAACGGGTCGTACTCACCGGCCACTCCGACGACCGTGATTGCGCAGCTCGCGCCGCGACTCACATCGCACTGCTGGCTGAACGTCGCACCGCGGGGGGCGTCGGGCGGGGCGATCCCGACCACGAGAGTCACGCCGCCGACGAGGCCGCCGAAGTTCGACACTCCCACGCCGACCGACTCGCGGGTGCCGGGAACCGCATCCGCCCTCGTCTCGATCGAGATCGTGTCGCCCTGCTGAGTGACGACGAAAGAACTCCCGTTGAACTGAGTGCTGTAGTCGAGCAGCGACACGTCGCCGACGCGGCCACCCTCCCACGTCGTGAGGGTCTCGTAGAGGTTGATCGTCGCGCTCTCGCCCGGCACCAGCGTGCGGGCGATCGTCGACAGAATCGCCTGCGGATCCTTCGGCCGAATCCAGACCGGAATCGAGACCGTGGACCACGAACTCTGACCGACCAGTCGAACTCGGATCGTGCACGCGTCCACCCACGGCGCCTCACGACCCGTGCTGTATCGCGCCGTCGTGCCGCTCACGAAGTCGCACGCGGCGTTGTCGCGCTGCACCACGAAGTCCCGGTCCGTGTCGATCTCGATGACGTCGGCACCGTCGAGATCGAGAACCTCGCGAACATCGAACTCGACCGACTTCTCTTCGTCGACCTCGATGCGCGCCGTTACCCTGCTCAGCTGCACCCGCATGTCGTCGAAGGCGGGGATGCGCAGAAAACCATGCGCCGACACCTCGCCGCCCGACGAATCCGTACCCGAGAGCGTGAAAGGCACGAGATCACCCTGTGCCGGCAGAGCCCCCGAGATGCGCAGGCCCGATACCGAGTAGCGCTCTGCCGCCGAACCCCAGATCGAGAGGCTGAGGCCCGTCGGGTCACCTGAGATCCACCGAACCTTGCCCGTGACGACATCGATGCCCGACGCCAGCAGTGCACGGTCCTTCGCCGTGAGCACCGTGTCGGAGACCACGGGAACGTCGGGAGCCGCAGATTCCGCGACATCGATGACGATGAGCCCCTCGGTGGTGCTCGTCGTCGCCGACGACTGCACCGTGTACACGAACGAGTGCGTGCCGAGCACATCGCCCGCGCGCAGAACGACCTCCCCCGACTCGAGCGAGGTCGCAGGGTCGATGAGGGACTCGAGGCGGGCGTACTCCGGGTTCGTCGAGTCGCCGGGAGCATTCGGACGCAGGGCGATGATCTGCAACTCGCCCTGGGCCGGGTCGCGGTCGTTCAACAGCGGAGCAACACGAACCGGTGTGGGGGAATTCAGTCGAGTCTGCACGTAGTCGCTGTAGGTCACCGGCGATCGGTCCGCGAGATCGCCCGATACGACCCCCACGTGCACCCGACCCGTCGCGGTCGCACCGAAGGGGTCGCGAACCGAATACTCGAACGAGGCCTGGCCGCCCGGAACTCCCGCGGCCGGGGCAGCGTAGATGATCGAGCGGCCATCGGGCGACACCGACGGAACGCCGAAGCCTGCCGGAGGAACCTCAACGCCCGTGAGCACCACGCGGTCACCGTCGGGGTCCATGCCGAACCCGGCGACCGCAATCGACACCGTCTGACCCGCCTGTGCCCGTGCACTCAGCAGAGGCGGCTGCGGTGCTCGGTTGGCCCCCGGTGCCAGCACGGTGACGGTGATCGTCGCGGAATCGACGCGGTCGGGTCGCGACTCGAGGTAGGCGGAGTATCGCAGCGTGTAGACGCCGGGAACCGAGGGGGCCAGATAGCGCACCGAGTTGTTTCCGACGAAAGCGAGCTCTCCGGCCGCACCCGAACCCTCGAGCTGAGGGTGAACGACGAGCCGCTCACCACGAGGACTCACATCGTTGCCCAGCACCGGAATGTCGACCTGGGTGCCCGCGCGCACCGACACCGAGTCAGGCATCGCAATCGGCCCGACCGACGTCGACGCCGCAACCAGGAACACCGAGATCTCGCCGCGAACCGCGAGACCCGAGCCATCCATCACCGTCACGCTCGCGGTGCCGATGAGACCGGGCGAACCATCACGAGTCGTGCCGCTCACCCGAATCCGAGACTGCGCGACCACGTCGACCGACAGCGACGGCGTCGAACTCATCGCATCCGTCACGATGAGAACGCGACCCGTCGTGTTCTGCACCGCACCCAGTACATCGACCGTCGTGTCCTCATTCGCGCGGACGAACGCCGTCAACGGCGCGATCGTCAGGGGTCGCGCGACACCGACAACCGAAAGCCGGATGATCGCCGACTGCTCGGCGAGCGT
>JAHBSW010000040.1 GCA_019638935.1 Cryobacterium sp. | reverse complement strand
CGCTGTGCCCCGGAGGCAGGTGCACGCCGCACACGCTCTGGCTCGCCTGGTACTCGACCCAGGCGCTTCCGCTGAGGTAGCCGCGCACGACGCACTCGACCGGGTGCATCGCGAGCTTCTTGACCACCATGGCACGCCCAGCGACCGCATCGGGAACGAGCCCTCCGGCACTCACGGCATCGCTCGAGAGCACGTGGTTGGCGACATCGAGCCGGTCGAACCACCACAGACTGAGCTGGGTCAGCACCGAGCCCTTGCTGGGGATCGGGGGCTCGAGCACGTGATCGAACGCGCTCACCCGATCGCTCGCAACCATGAGCATGCCGTCAGCCAGCACGCCGGCATCGCCAGTCTCGCCCGCGGGCTCATAGAGATCACGAACCTTGCCCGAGTAGACGTGCTTCCACCCGGGCAGTTCGAGGGTCACGACTCGACCTGAAGCGCGATATCGGTGCGGTACTGGCCACCCTCGAGCTCGATCGCATCGAGTGCGAGGTAGGCGCGCGCGCGAGCCTCGGTGAAGTCGGCGCCGGTCGCGACGACGCTCAGCACGCGGCCTCCCATCGCGACGAGCGCACCCTCCTCGCCGCGCGCTGTCGCGGCGTGCGCGAGGTGAACGCCGTGGATCGCGCTCGCCGTCTCGAGTCCCGTGAGCGCGCGACCCGTGACCGGGGACTCGGGATAGCCCTCACTCGCGAGCACCACGGTGACGCAGGCCTCGTCGCTGAACTCAGGGGCGGGCATCCCCTCGAGCGAACCGTTGGCGGTCGCGAAGAGCAGCCCGCTGAGCGGAGTGACCAGGCGCGGCAGCACGACCTGGGTCTCGGGGTCGCCGAAGCGCGCGTTGAACTCGATGACGCGAACGCCGTTCGGGGTGACGATGAGTCCGCAGTAGAGCAGACCGATGAACGGGGATCCCTCGAGTTCGAGCTGACGGATGACGGGCTTCGCGATCGTCTCCAGCACGCTGTCGACGAAGTCAGCGGGCAGCCAGGGGAGGGGCGAGTATGCACCCATACCGCCGGTATTGGGTCCCCGGTCGTCGTCGAGCAGTCGCTTGAAGTCCTGCGCGGGCGCGAGCGGCAGCACCGTGTCGCCGTCGCTGAGCACGAAGAGCGAGACCTCGGGGCCTTCGAGATACTCCTCGATGAGCACCCCACCGTGACCGAGCCAGAACTCGGCATGAGCGAGGGCGGCCTCGCGATCCTGGGTCACCAGCACGCCCTTGCCCGCCGCAAGGCCATCGGCCTTGATGACGTACGGGGAGCCGAGCTCATCGAGAGCGGCCGCGACATCCTGCAGCGTTGCGGCGTGCACGCCACGGCCGGTGGGCACACCCGCGGACTGCATGATCTGCTTCGCGAAGGTCTTGCTGCCCTCGATACGCGCGGCGGCCTTGCCGGGTCCGAAGACGGGGATGCCGCGACGGCGGACGGCGTCGGCGACGCCCGCGACGAGCGGTGCCTCGGGACCGACGACGACGAGCTGGATGTTGTTGTCGACCGCGAAGTCGGCGACGATCGCACCGTTCGTCTGGTCGAGGGAGATCGTGTGGACATCGGCCGCGATGCCGGCGTTGCCGGGAGCGCAGATGATCTCGTGGGGCTCGTCCTCGGCGAGGAGTCGCGTGATGATGGCGTGCTCGCGCGCGCCCGAACCGATCACCAGAATACGCACCCCTTCAGGGTAGCCGCTGCGCGGTGGAGAGGCAGGCCCGTGGGTTAGCGTGGATTCGTGGCACGACGGAGAATCCCTGACGACGACGGGCTCGCAGCGGTGCGGGCCGCCACGGCCGAGTCCGATCGAGACGCTGTCGGCCTTGCGGTGCGCTACACGCTTCAGGTGCTCGCCGAGGCTGCGCCCGGTAACAGTGTCGAGGTGCGCGTTCCGCCCTTCGGAGCGGTGCAGTGCGTCGAGGGTCCCCGCCACACCCGCGGCACCCCGCCCAACGTCATCGAGCTCGACGCCCAGACCTGGCTCGCCCTCGCCACCGGGCAACAGGGCTGGCACGATGCCCTCGCTGACGGCCGGGTGCACGCATCCGGCAGCCGGGCCGACGTGAGCGCGCTGCTGCCACTCGCGCTCGGCACCAGTGATTCAGGCGCTCGTGATGAGACGGCGACGGATGCGGGACAATAGTCGGGTGAGCACCGAATCCGAAGAGAACCCCGGCCCCGATGAGCCCGGCACTGCAGAGAACGGTGCCGCGGAGCCCGGTGCCGCGGAGACGGGTGCTGCGGAGACGGTCGACGTTCGGATTCGCCGTGCCCCCAAGGTCGGGATCTTCCTCATCGTGGGGGCCATGCTGGGACTGCTCGCGGCGCTCGTGCTCACCTCGGTGTTCGAGGTCGACCCGAACGTGGGCTTCACGGGAACGTTCGCCTACCTGGCGCTCTACTCGATTCCGCTGGGGATCGCGCTCGCTTCCCTGGTCGGCCTGCTGTTCGACCGGGTGTCGAAGCGTCGTGCGACGACGATGCGCGCCCGCGTCACAGAGCGGCGACCGGCTCTGGGCGACTCTGACGGTGCGAGCGTCGACGACGATCCCGACCAGCGGGATCCCGACGCTGTCGACTCCGGCGAGATCACGTCGTGATCCCCGCTGAGAATCTCGTCGCGTTTGTCATCGCCTCGGTTGTGATCATCGTCGTTCCCGGCCCGAGCGTGCTCTTCGTGATCGGCCGTTCCATCGCTCTCGGTCGTCGCGCGGGTGTGCTCAGCGTTGTCGGCAACGCACTGGGCACGATCCCGGCCGTGCTCGCGGTCGCCTTCGGCGTCGGGGCGATCGTCGCCTCGTCGGCCATCGCCTTCACCATCATCAAGCTCGCCGGCGCGGCCTACCTGATCTGGCTGGGCGTTCAGGCGATTCGGCACCGCAGCGCTCGCATCGAGAATGCTGCTGCCACTCCTGTGCCATCGCGAACCCTGCTCAGGCAGGGCTTCATCGTCGGGCTGACCAACCCGAAGACCATCGCATTCTTCACGGCGGTGCTACCCCAGTTCGCGCACCCGGCCTCCGGCGCTGTCTGGTTGCAGTTGCTGCTACTCGGGCTGCTCTTTCAGGTGCTTGCCCTCGCGTGCGACACGGGGTGGGCACTCTCCGCGGGCACCGCTCGCCAATGGTTCGCACGTTCGCCGCGCCGCGGCGCGGCACTGGCGACCACAGGGGGCATCACGATGATCGGGCTCGGCGGGATCGTGGCGCTCACCGGCTCCAAGAGCTGACGCAAGGCATCCGTCGACAGAGAATCGTCCGCTGTGAAACCTGCGACAGCTCAGCTAACAGAATCGCTCGTCGAGAGCTGCGCCTGCGGCGTATCGAGACCAACGTTCGGCAAGCGCCGGGTCTCGATACGCGCCTGCGGCGCTACTCGACCAGCGATTCTGCTAGCTGAGCTGATTGTCCTCGACCCAGCGCAGGTACTCGGGTGTGACGTTGCCCGTGACGTAGTCGCCGGTGAAGCAGCTCATCTCGAGCTGAGTGACCTCGGAGCCCTCGATGATCGCGGCTTCCATGTCGTCGACCTCCTGAAAGATGAGGTGGTCGGCACCGAGCTCGGTGGCGATCTCGGGGATCTTGCGCCCGTGAGCGACGAGCTCGTGCCGAGTCGGCATGTTGATGCCGTAGACGTGCGGGTAGCGCACGGGGGGCGCGGCCGAGGTGAACGTGACCTTGTTGGCGCCGGCTTCGCGCGCCATGAGCACGATCTCCTTCGAGGTCGTTCCGCGCACGATCGAGTCGTCGACGATGAGGATGTTCTTGCCGCGGAACTCGCTGCCGAGAGCGTTGAGCTTCTGCTTGACGCTGCGCTTGCGCTGCTCCTGGCCGGGCATGATGAAGGTGCGGCCCACGTAGCGGTTCTTGTAGAAGCCCTCGCGGTAGGGAACGCCGAGCTTCTGCGCCACCTGCATCGCCGCGGGCCGCGACGAGTCGGGGATCGGCATGACGACGTCGATGTCGCCAAGCGGCGCATACGTCATGATCGTCTCGGCGAGCCGGTCCCCGAGACGCAGGCGGGCCTCGTACACGGAGATTCCGTTCATCACCGAGTCGGGGCGGGCGAGGTAGACGTACTCGAAAGAGCACGGGATGAGCCTCGGGTTCGGCGCGCACTGGCGCGAGGTCATCTCGCCGCTCGGTGAGATGTAGATCGCCTCACCGGGCGCGACATCCCGAACCACCTCGTAGCCGGCGCTCTCCAGCACGAGAGATTCGGATGCGACGACCCAGTCGGCACCGACCATGCCGGTTCCGCGGCGGCCGAGCACGAGCGGACGAATGCCGTACGGGTCGCGGAAGGCGAGCAGACCGTGGCCCGCGATGAGGGCGATGGCGGCGTAGGAGCCCTCCACGCGCTCGTGCACGCGGGTGATCGCGTTGAACACCTGGTCAGGATCGAGGTCGGCGCCGGTGACCTGAGCCTGCAGCTCGTTGGCGAGCACGTTGACGAGCAGCTCGGTGTCGCTCGAGGTGTTGAGGTGACGCCGGTCGACGTTGAAGAGCTCGGCGGTGAGCTCGCGGGTGTTGGTGAGATTGCCGTTGTGCACCAGCACGATGCCGTAGGGGGCGTTGACGTAGAAGGGCTGAGCCTCTTGCTCGTTCTTCGCGTCGCCCTTCGTCGCGTAGCGCACGTGTCCAAGCCCGACGTTGCCGAGCAGGCTGCGCATGTCGCGCGTGCGGTAGGCCTCGCGAACCTGACCCTTCTCCTTGGCCATGTGAATGGTCTGGCCGTTGGCGGTGGCGATTCCCGTGGAGTCCTGCCCGCGGTGCTGCAGCAGCAGCAGGGCGTCGTAGACCTGCTGGTTGACGGGCTGCGTAGAGACGATGCCGACGATGCCGCACATGCGTTGGGCGAACTCCCGAGGTCGAGGGGGCACCCGATGCGGGCACGCTCCAGTTTCGCACATCGCTACGCTAGGAGGGTGACGGTCGACTCCTCCAACAGCTACGCCCGCGCCGGTGTCGATACCGCGGCCGGGGACCTCGCCGTCGAGCTGATGAAGTCCGCGGTCTCAGCGACCCACGGCCCCGAGGTGCTCGGTGGGGTGGGTGGCTTCGCCGGGCTCTTCGACGCTTCTGCCCTGCGCGACTACTCGCATCCCCTGCTGGCGACGTCGACGGATGGCGTGGGAACGAAGGTGGCGATCGCTCAGGCGCTCGACAAGCACGACACCATCGGTCAGGACCTCGTGGGCATGGTCGTCGACGACATCGTCGTCGTGGGAGCGAAGCCGCTCTTCATGACGGACTACATCGCGTGCGGTCGGGTGGTGCCGTCGCGGATCGCCGAGATCGTGGGTGGAATCGCGCGCGCGTGCTCCGACACCGGCACGGCCCTGGTGGGCGGCGAGACCGCCGAGCACCCGGGGCTGCTGGGGCCGGACGACTACGACGTCGCGGGTGCGGCCGTGGGCGTCGTCGAAGCATCCGCGGTGCTCGGGCCGGATCGTGTCGCCGACGGTGACACCGTCGTGGCGCTCGCTTCGAGCGGCCTGCACTCGAACGGGTTCTCGCTCGTGCGGCACATCCTGGCGGAGCGCGGCATCGGCTACGGCGATTCGTCGGCCGAGCTCGGCGGGGTGGTCGGCGAGGTGCTGCTCGAGCCCACGCGTCTCTACACCCGCGCGCTGCTCGACTTGCTGCAGCGGCATCCTTCGGCCGTTCATGCCCTGTCGCACATCACCGGCGGCGGCATCGCCGCGAACCTCGCGCGCGTGCTGCCCGCCGGCGCGTGGGTCGAGGTGGAGCGCTCGACCTGGTCTCCGCTCGACGTGTTTCGCGTGCTCGCCGACCTGTCGGGTGCGAGCCTCGAGAGCGTCGAGAGCACCTGGAATCTCGGCATCGGCATGGTCGCCGTCGTGGCACCGGATGCCGCGACCGAAGTCATCGCGGGGTGCGCGGTCCACGGCATCGAGGCCTGGATCGCGGGCACTGTGTCAACGTCTGCGCGCGAACTCGCAGGCTTCGAGCAGGGTGCCAAGGGCGTCGATGGCGGGGCCGTGCGCCTGACCGGGACGTACCGTTCTTAGCTGAGGCGAAGCAGGCTGGCGACGGAGACGTCTTCGTCGACGGCGGGCCAATGGACTCCCTCGTCATCCCCGATGAGGCGCCAATTCTCACGCTGGGCTTTGGTCGCGGTTTCGAGCGTGGGGAACCAGGAGAGCGGTGCAGAGACTTCTCTTCCATCCGCAAGCACAAGCTGGAGGGCGTCAGCGGTCACGTTCACGCTGACGGTGGACGAGTTCACTTCGGTCAAAGTGCCCATTCCATGCCTCCCTGAATCTCTCGGCGTCGCGGTCGACCAGCTTGGCGATCTTGCCTAGCTAGTGTGAGCGGAATCCCTTGTTTGACGACAATCGTACTGGCGAAAGCCAGAACTTCGCCGTGCAGTTTCCGCGCTCAACATGCACGTGCGGAGGTTCGCGGTTCTCCAAACTGTAGAAGAATCGCAGCGCTCCGATTCGCGCGACAGTGGGCACGATGCACCTCCGCGACACAGTGTGTCGCGGAGCCTGACGCGTCACTCCCGATGGCGGCGCCGAATGTGAAGAAGTGTGTGCTCGGCTACACGGTGGAGTACCACCGAGTCGAGCCCAGACGCGAGTTCTAGCCGCGACCCTCGGTCTCGAACTCGTCCTCGGTTGCGCCCGCATACTCCGGCCACTGCTCGGCGGCGGCTTCGTTCTTCTCGGCCTGCGTGAGCTCGCGCTCGAGCGCGTCGTAGTTGGTGTCGGGGCTGAAGTACTTCAACTCCCGGGCAACCTTTGTGTGCTTGGCCTTCTGGCGACCACGTCCCATTGGGTCACCCCCTCACGATTCCAGCCCGGGCGCGCGACAATGGCGCCCAGAATTTACCTAGGTCAAGGATTGCGAAACTGACTGCCAACTTTAGCACGAGCGCCCGCATGTACCGGGCGAGGTGGGGCCGCTAACCTAGCGGAGTGACCCTTGACTCGACTCGCACGCAGGTAGTCGTCATCGGTTCCGGTCAGGCGGGACTCGCGGTGGCGTTCTACTTGAAGCGCCTCGGTCTCGAACCCGGCCTCGACTTCATCGTCGTCGACCGCAACGACGGTACCGGCGGCGCGTGGCAGCACCGCTGGGCGGCCCTGCGAATCGGGTCTGCGCACCGCATCAACGACCTCCCCGGCATGGATGAGCTCGGGATCAGCTTCGAGACCGCCGACCGCCAGGCTCCCGCCAAGGATGTCGTCGCCGACTACTACCGGCAGTACGAGCAGTTCTACGGGTTGCGCGTGCAGCGTCCCGTCGACGTCACGAGCGTCTTCAACCGGGGAACCGAGCTGGTGGTCGCGGTCGAGGGGGAGGGCGTGGCATCCGGGCATGCCGAAGTGTTGACGGATGTCGTGGTCAACGCCACGGGAACGTGGGGCGCGCCCTTCATCCCCTGGTACCCGGGCAGCGACTCGTTCGCGGGACGTCACCTGCACACGACGGACTATGTGGCGGCCGAGGACTTTCGCGACCAGTCGGTCGTCGTCGTCGGTGGGGGCACCTCGGCGATCGGGTTCCTGCTCGAGCTCGAAGAGGTGGCCCGGCGACTCGTCTGGGTGACGCGACGCCCGGTGGAGTTTCTCGACGAGGGCGAGCTCAATCTCGAGGACGGCCGACGTGCGGTCGCCCTGCAGGACGAGGCTGCCCGCCAGGGGCAGGCGTTGCCGAGCATCGTCAGCGGTACGGGGGTTCCGCGCACTCGGCGCATCCAGGCGGCGATCGATCGCGGCGTGCTGATCGAGCACGAGATGTTCGTGAGCATCGAGTCGAATGGCGTGCGCTTCGCCAATGGAGCATTCGCCAAGGCCGACGCCATCGTGTGGGCCACGGGATTTCGACCCGAGCTACGGCACCTCGCCCCGCTCAAGCTGCGTGAGAAGGCCGGCGGGGTCCAGGTCGGGGATGGCGCTGCATGGAAGGACCCGCGAATATTCTTCGCCGGCTATGGACCGCAGGCGAGCACGATCGGAGCGAACCGCGCGGGCCGTCTCATCGCGCGCCAGGTCGTGGCGCAGTTGAGCAACCTCTAGTCCGTAGGTCGTTGGTTGAGCGCGCTGGAGCTTGGAGCGAAGGCGATTGCTCGCCTTCGCCGCGACGCCAGCGCCGACGCCCGTCTCGGGCGTCGGGTCTCGAAACCAACTCAGCCGAGAAACTCCGCCAAGCCCGCAAGCAGTCGGTCGATGTCGTCGTCGTTCGAGTACGGTGCGAGGCCGACGCGCAGACCGCCCTCGTCGCCGAGTCCTAGCCGCCGCGACGCCTCGAGCGCGTAGAAGTTGCTCGAGGGCGCGTCTACCCCGCGCGCAGCGAGGAACTCGTAGGCGTCGATGGTCGTTCGACGCTCGAACGTGAGCAGAAGTGTCGGCGTGCGGTGCGCCGCGCGCGAGTGGATCGTGACCCCCGGCAGACTCCGGATGCCCTCCTCCAGTCGCGCGAGCAGGGCATCCTCGTGCGCCTCCAGCGCGGCGAACGAGGAGACGAGCCGGTCGCGGCGCGACGCCCCAGGCGACGGGGACCGGTCGAGGGCCGCCAGATAGTCGACCGCCGCGGCGACACCGGCGAGCAGTTCGTAGGGGAGCGTGCCGAACTCGAAGCGCTCGGGAACCTGGTTGGTCGAGGGCAGCAGCTTGTCGGGCAGGAGAGTCTCGAGAAGCTCCGGTGCAGCAGTCAGCGCGCCGAGGTGGGGGCCGAGGAATTTGTAGGGCGAGCACGTGAAGAAGTCGGCACCGAGCGCATTCATGTCGACAGAGGCATGTGCGGTGAAGTGCACGCCGTCGACGTAGACGAGAGCTCCGACGTCGTGCGCCGCGCGCGCGATGTCGGCCACGGGCGGTCGGGTTCCGATGAGGTTGCTCGCGGCGGTTACGGCGACGAGTCTGGTGCTCGATGAGAGCACGGTCGCGATGTCGTCGAGCTCGCCCGTCTCGGGGTCGAAGTCGAGCCATCGAACCGCAGCGCCCGCTCGCTCCGCGGCCTGCACCCACGGGCGCACGTTCGAATCGTGGTCGAGTCGGGTGACGACGATCTCGTCGCCGACGCCCCATGCCCGAGAGAGCATACGGGAGAAGTCGTAGGCGAGCTGGGTGGCGCTGCGTCCGAACACCACGCCGCGGGGATCTCCGCCGACGAGGTCTGCGATGGCCGCCCGGGCATCCGCCACCGTCTTCTCCGCGTTGCTCTCGCCGCGGGTGATGGTGCCCCGGTTGGAGAGCGGGGCGAGCAGAGCGCCTGCGATGGCGTCAGCCACCTGGCGCGGGGTCTGCGTTCCGCCCGGGCCGTCGAAGTGCGCAGAGCCGCCCGTGAGCTGAGGGAAGTCGGAGCGAACCGCACTGATGTCGTAGGACGCGATGTTCGAAGAGGTCATGCGCCGAATCTACTCATACAAGCGACGCTCCACCGAATGCGGTGAAGCCCAGAGCGCACGCAGCGAGTCCGAGCGCGAGGTTGGCGGAGACACTCAGCACCGCTCGACGCAGCTGCCCCTCGTTCACGAGCTGGATCGTCTCGACGCTGAAGGTACTGAAGGTCGAGAGACCGCCGCACACGCCGAACAGCAGCACGAACTGCGTGTCGGGCGAGATACCCGACTGTGCTCCGAGCGCCAGCACCGCCCCACCGAGCGCCGAGCCGACGACGTTGACGACGAGCACCGCCCAGGGAAAGGCCGCCCTCGCCGGTGCGTCCGATTCGGCTGCACTGCGGACCCGCGCGAACCACAGCGACACCAGATAGCGCACGATTGCGGCACCCCCGCCCGCCGCGATGGCGGCTCCGACCGCCGCCCCCGTCACTCGGTCACCTCATCGATGGCTGGCGTCGAGCCCGGTGCGCCAAGACGGATGCCCAGCGCAGCAGCCGCGAAACCGAGCACGAGGGTCGAGACCAGGTAGATCCCCCCGACGACCCAGTCCTGCACGACCGAGAACTGAACGAGTGACACCATGATCGCGGAAAAGGTGGTGAAGGTGCCGAGCAGGCCGACACCGAGGCCCGCGTGCAGCCAACCGGGCGCCACCGGCCATAGGCGTCCGACGAGCACGCCCAGCACGAACGAGCCGATCGTGTTGATGGCGAGCGTAGAGAACGGGAACGCGCCGCTCGGGATCAGAGCGTCGAAGGTCAGGCGAAGTGTCGTCCCTGCGACGCCGCCGACGAATACCGCGAGCAGAGTGGGCAGTGCGAGGGGCGAGGCCTCGGAGCGCGGCATGCGCCCATCGTATTCCTCGCTGTGCTCGATCAGGCGATCGAGGTGAAGCGGGCGCGAACGCGGTGCAGTTCCTGGGTGAGGTCGGTGACGGCATCCGGGGTGAGCTTGCCGCGCGCGGCGAGGCCGCGCAGATCGGCGCGCAGGTCGTGCCGGAACGAGTCGAGTGCGATCTCGGCGTCGCGCAGCGCGCTGCGCGACCCGAGGTGCTCCTCCTTGCGACTCGATCGCGCCTCGCGCGCCGCGTGTCGCGACTCGTCCCGAACCTCGCGCGCGGCGGCCGCGAGGTCGGCGCGCAGGCTCTTCATCGCCTCGTTGACGCTCGAGCGCACCTCATCGGCGAGTTGCCGCACCGAGTTCGTGACGTCGTTCTCGATCTCGTCGAGTTCGTGGCGGCGGACGTCCAACTCGGCTCGTCCGGCGTCCGTGATCACGTAGACGGTCTTGCGGCCGTCGGGGGCCTTCGTCACCAGCCCCTCCTCCTCGAGCTTCGCGAGGCGGGGGTAGATGGTGCCGGCGCTGGGAGTGTAGGTTCCGCCGAAGTTGTCTTCGATCGCCTGGATGAGCTCGTAGCCGTGCATGGAGTCGTGCTCGAGCAGGCTCAGCAGGTAGAGACGAAGGTGGCCGTGGGCGAAGACGGGGGGAGTCATGCCGCGCCTCCGTTGGCGACGGATGCCGCGTTCGAGTGCATGACGACGACATCGCCCGAGACGGTGGTGGCCGAGAACTCGACCCACCGCTCGTGCAGGTCGCCGTGCTTGCCGGTGTAGCCGCCGCGCACTCCCGAGATCTGGGAGTCGTCGAGCTGGAGGGTTCCCGAGACGGTGTTGATCTTGTACTGCGCGGGAACGCCGTGCTCGAGGCGCATCGTGACATCGCCGGAGACGGTGCGCACGCGCACCTCGTCGGGGATGCCGCGGAGGTCGAGGAAGGCATCCCCCGACACCGTGTTGCTCACGAGCTTGAGAATCTCGCCGCTCGCGGTCAGGTCGCCGCTGACGCTCTTGGCGGTGACGTTGCCGTAGTGGTTGCGCACGGCAATCTCGCCGCTCACGGAGTTGAGCTCGAGGTCGCCGTAGACGCCGTCGATGACGACATCGCCGCTGACGGTGCTGACCTTGGCGTCTTCGGTGATTCCGCTGATGAGGGCGTCGGCCGAGACGACGCCGAAGTTCAGTGCGACATCGCGGGGAACGAGGATGCTGATGCGGGCCTTCGCGCTTCCGCTGAACGAGCGGAAGACGTCGAGAAAGTTCTCCCAGCGCAGCTGCGGATGGTCGACCTCGAGGGAGTCGCCGTTGATCTCGACGCGGATCGGCTTGCCGCGCACGTCGTGGATCTCGACGCGTGCGCCGGGCTCGTCATGGGCGACGATGTCGACCTGGCCGCCGACGAGGCTGACCTTGAGCCGCCGCACGAGTTCGAAGTCGATGGTCTTGGCTGAGTCGATGAGCCATTTCTCGGTGGCCATGGTGTGCTCCTTGCTGGTTGGGGGCTGTGGCGGCGGATGCTCACGTCGCCTAAGTCGAGTTATATCGCGTTTGTTAGAACTCACGATATAGCTCGATTCTCGACCGCGCAACCCCGAATCGTGATCGCGCCCCGCGACCTCGATCGGCCTGTTTGATGGAGCGGCGCTAGTGTCGACCCATGGCCGAACAGCTCGACCCCATCGCGGTCGCCCAGCAGCTCATTGCGATCGACTCGATCAACCCCGACATCCTGCCGGGCTCCGCGGGGGAGTCGGCCATCGCCGACTGGTGCGCGACCTGGCTCGAGCAGCGCGGCTTCGAGGTGCAGCGCATCGAGGAGACGTCGGGGCGGCCGAGCATCATCGCGACCGCGCGCGGCACCGGCGGGGGGCGCTCGCTGCTGCTCAACGGACACCTCGACACGGTCGCGGTCGAGACCTACGAGGGCAATCCGTTCTCCGGCGAGCTGCGTGAGGGCAAGCTCTTCGGCCGCGGCGCCTTCGACATGAAGGGCGGCATCGCGGCGATTCTCGTCGCTGCGGCACGCGTGGCCGACGGTGCCGCCGGGTGCAGGCACCGAGGCGACATCATCCTCACGCTCGTGGCCGACGAGGAGTACGCCAGCATCGGAACCGAGCAGGTGCTCCGCCACGTGACCGCCGACGCGGCGATCATCACCGAGCCGAGCAACCTCGCGCTCACCGTCGCCCACCGCGGCTTCGCCTGGTTCGAGGTCGAGTTCACTGGACTCGCCGCCCACGGCTCCATGCCCCACGAGGGCGTCGACGCTATCGCGCACGCCGGCCTCTTCCTGCGCGCGCTTGACGAGCTGCGCGCACGCCTCGAGTCGGTGCCGCGGCATCCGCTGCTCGGCCACAGCGCCGTACGCGTCTCGATGATCAAGGGCGGGGTGGATGCCGCGACCGTCGCTCCGGGCTGTTTGCTCACGATAGAGCGAAGGATGCTGCCGGGCGAGACCCCGGATGCGGTCGAAGCCGAATTGCGCGCGATCCTCTCCGAGCTCGCCGAGGCGACGCCGAACCTCCAGGCGCGGCTCACCCGCATCGTCGCGCGTGGGGCATTCGAGGCCGATCCCGAGTGGCCGATCGTGCAGACGCTGGCGGCGCACGCCCATCGCGTGCTCGGACGCCCGGCCGAGCGACGCGGTGAGCCCTTCTGGACCGATGCCGGCCTCGTGTTGGAGGCGGGCATCCCATGCCTGCTGCTGGGCGTCGACGGAGGCGGCGCGCACGCCGACACGGAGTGGGCCAGCACCGAGTCGATCGAGCAGCTCACCGCGATTCTCGAGGGGACGATCGCCGAGTTCTGCGCCTGACCGGATGCGGGCACACCCGCGCTTGACATTGACGCAGCGTCAACGTTTAGCGTGGCAGCATGAGCTCAGCCGATGCAGACGCAGACTGGTCCATCCAGGAGATCGCCCGACTGTCGGGTGCGACGAGCAGAACCCTGCGTCACTACGACGACATCGGCCTACTGCCGCCGAGCCGAATCGGCGGCAACGGCTACCGCTACTACGACGAGCACGCGCTCGCGCGACTGCAGCGCATCCTGCTGCTGCGCGAGCTCGGACTCGGACTGCCCGCGATAGCCGAGGTGCTCGAAGGGCAGACGAGCAACACGGATGCCCTCACCACGCACCTGCACTGGCTGCGCCAGGAGCAGCAACGCCTCGACCGCCAGATCGGCGCCATCGAGACGACGATTCGAAAACTGAGAGGAGGTGAACAACTCATGGCAGAAGAGATGCTGGACGGCTTCGACCACACCCAGTACAAGCAGGAGGTCGAAGAGCGCTGGGGCAAGGACGCGTACGCCAAGTCCGACGCCTGGTGGCGCGGAATGAGCGCCGACGAGAAGGAGTCGTGGAGGGCGCGTGCCGAGAGGCTCGGCAGCGACTGGATCGCGGCGGTGGCCAGCGGAATCGCCCCCGACAGCGACGACGCTCAGGCGCTCGCACGGCGTCATGTCGAGTGGCTCGCGAGCATTCCCGGAACGCCCGGCGCGCACAGGGACTACGTCATCGGCCTCGGCGAGATGTATGTGGCCGATGAGCGCTTCGGCGCGAACTACGGCGGCACCGAGGGCGCGACCTTCGTGCGCGACGCGCTGCGCGTCTACGCCGAGGCGAACCTCTAGTTTCCGTCGGTCGCGTAGCGCGAAGCGCGTATCGAGACCGAAACCGTCGCGAAATACCTGCTGGTTGAGGAGCGCCGCGCAGCGGCGCGTCTCGAAACCGAACCCGTTGCGCAAGACTTGCTGGTTGAGGAGCGCCGCGCAGCGGCGCGTCTCGAAACCACACTCGCGACGAGCTGGTTTCGAGACGCCCGGCAGAGCCGGGCTCCTCAACCAGCAAGGTTGTAGAGGGCGGTGGTTTCGAGACGATCGCTTCGCGATCTCCTCAACCAGCAAGGTTGTCGTCGCTGCGCGCCGCCGGCACCAGTAGCAGCGGCATGAAGAAGCCGGCGAGCGGGCCGATGAACAGCGCGAAGGCGACGGTGCCGACGAAGAAGTTTCCGCCCAGCATCCAGCCGATGATGAGCACGACGACTTCGATGCCCGTGCGAACGACCCAGATCGGCCAACCCGTGACGCGGTGCAGCCCGGTCATGAGGCCGTCGCGGGGGCCGGGACCGTAGCGCGCTCCGATGTAGAGGCCCGTCGCGAAACCGATGATGACGATCCCCAGAATCAGGATCGCGATCTTGCCGATGAGCGAGTCGGGCGTGCGAAACGCCCAGAGGCCGAAGTCGGCGAACGGTCCGACGAGCAGGGCGTTGAGCACGGTGCCGATGCCGGGTTTCTGTTTGATCGGTATCCACAGCAGCAGTACGAGCACGCTGAGGATGATCGTGACGGTGCCGAAGGGGATCCCGGTCTGCAGCACGATGCCCTGGGTGAGAACGTCCCAGGGCGCAACGCCGAGTTCGGCGCGAACCATGAGCGCGATGCCGATTCCGAACAGGAACAGGCCGATCATCAATTGAACGATTCGACGAACCGTAGTGAGGTTGGCGGTCATTGCGGCTTTCAGAGGGCAGGGGCCGCACGGGCGGCATCCGTCAATCTTGGCACGCCGCCGGACGCATCGCTGTCCGCAGGCAACTCACAGCGACAGCACAGTGAAATACTGATCAGACGCACTTTTACCGCAGGGAGCGCCGTGCACCTCTTATCCGTCTTCAGTCTTCGCAACCGCGCCCTCATCGCGCTCGTCACGGTGGTTGTGGCTGTCTTCGGCGGCCTGGCGATGTCGTCACTCAAGCAGGAGCTCATCCCTTCGGTGTCGTTCCCCACGCTCGTCATCGTGACGGCCTACCCGGGTGCTGCGCCCGAGGTCGTCAACGCCGACGTGAGCACCCCGATCGAGGCTGCCATCCAGGGTGTCGCAGGGCTCGAGGGCACGACCGCGACCTCGACGACGAACGCGTCGACGGTGACGGCGTCCTTCACCTACGGCACCGATCTTGCGACCGCCGAACAGAAGGTTCAGCAGGCGATCAACCGCATCTCCAACCTGCTCCCCGACAACGTCGACCCCCGCGTCATCACGGGAACGATCGACGACCTGCCCGTCATCCAGCTCGCCGTCACGAGCAATCTCGACCTGCGCGATCTGACTGCCCTGCTCGAGACGACGACGATCGCGGAGATCCAGAAGCTCGAGGGCGTGCGCGAGGCGAGCCTGCTCGGTGCGCTGGGTCAGCGGGTCGAGATCACCCCGGATGTCGAGGAACTGGCCGCGGTCGGCCTCAGCACGCAGGCGATTCGCGATGCGCTCGTCCAGAACGGCGTTCTGCTGCCCGCGGGTTCGATCACGGAGGGGGAGCGCACCCTCACCTCGCAGGCGGGTTCGCGTGTCTCGTCGGCCGCCGACCTGCGCTCGCTGCCGCTTATCGGTGCGCGCTCGCTCGGCCTCGAAGGCCCCAGCGTGGTCACGATCGGCGACGTCGCCGAGGTCGAGATCGTCGACAACCCGGTGACGAGCATCTCGCGTGTCAACGGTGAGCCGGCACTCACGATCGGTGTCACGAAGACCCCGGCGGGCAACACCGTTGCGGTCTCGCACGAGGTCAACGACGCACTGCCCCGACTCGCTGATGCGCTCGGCAACGGCACCGAGTTCACGATCGTGTTCGACCAGGCCCCCTTCATCGAGCAGTCGATCGAGGCGCTCGCGACCGAGGGTCTGCTCGGCCTCGCGTTCGCGGTGATCGTGATCCTCGTCTTCCTGCTGTCGATCCGGTCGACGCTCGTCACGGCGATCTCGATCCCCGTGTCGGTGCTCATCGCGTTCGTCGGGATGCAGGCATCCGGTTACACCCTCAACATCATCACGCTCGGTGCGCTGACCATCGCGATCGGACGCGTCGTCGACGACTCGATCGTCGTCATCGAGAACATCAAGCGACACCTGGGGCTCGGCGAGCCGAAGCTCGAGGCGATCCAGACCGCGGTCAAGGAGGTTGCTGCCGCGATCACGGCGTCGACCGTCACGACCGTCGCGGTGTTCCTGCCGCTCGCGCTCGTGGGGGACATCACAGGTGAACTGTTCCGCCCGTTCGCGTTCACGGTGACGATTGCGCTCGCCGCGTCGCTCTTCGTCTCGCTCACCATCGTGCCCGTGCTCGCCTACTGGTTCCTGCCGCGCAAGGCCGCCGCGCACGTCTCGAGGGCGGATGCCGGGGGTGACGAGTCGGCGGACGATGCGGCGCCGTCGAGCACGACGCCCGCCACCGCTGCACCCGCGAACGCCGAGCTTGCAAAGGCCGAGGCCGAACTGGCTCGCCCGTCACTGCTCCAGCGCTCGTATCTGCCGGTCATCCACTGGACCCTCAGATTCCCCGCCGTCACCCTGCTCGCCGCCGTGCTCGTGCTGGGCGGAACGATTGCCCTCATTCCGAGCATGCAGACCAACTTCATCGGCGACAGCGGGCAGAACACGATCACGGTGCAGCAGTCCCTGCCGCGCGGTTCGAGCCTGGACGCGCAGGATGAGGCCGCGTCAAAGGTCGAGCGGGCGCTGCGCGACATCGACGGGGTCGAGACCGTGCAGCTGTCGATCGGCGGCGGGCTCTCGCTCGCCGCGGCGTTCGGCGGCGGTGGTGGCATCACGTTCTCGATCACGACGAGCGGCGACGCCGATCAGACCGAGCTGCAGAACGAGATCCGCGACGTGCTGGAGGGGCTGACGGATGTCGGGGACGTGTCACTCGCCTCCGCGGGTGCCGCCTTCGCGTCGAGCGATATCGAGATCAACGTGACGGCGAACAACCAGGACGACCTGCGCAGAGCCGCGCAGGCCGTGCTCGCCTCGGTCAAGGACCTCGATGTCACGGCCGAGGCCACGAGCAACCTCTCCGAGACCCAGGAGTACGTCGCGATCGTCGTCGACCGCGCGAAGGCGGCCGAGGTCGGGTTGAGCGAGATCGCGATCGGCTCGATGGTGTCGCAGGTGATGCAGCCGAACCCGGCGGGCAGCGCCGTGATCGACGAGAAGACCATGTCGATCTACCTGTTGACTCAGGATGCGCCGACCACCGTCGAAGAGTTGCGCGAGTTCGAAATCCCGACCCTGCTCGGCCCGAAGGCACTCGATGAGCTCGCGAGCGTCGAGCGCGCGGACGGACCCGCGAGCGTGACGGCGATCCGTGGCCTTCGTGCGGCCACCGTCAGCATCACCCCCAACCTCGCCGACGTGGGCACGGCCTCGACCGTCGTGCGCGACGCCGTCGACGCGGTCGACCTGCCCGCGGGAGTCTCCTGGGAGCTGGGTGGCGTCACCGCCCAGCAGGCCGACGCCTTCGAGCAGCTCGGGCTGGCGCTGCTCATCGCGATCCTCATCGTCTACGTCGTCATGGTGGCGATGTTCAAGAGCCTGAGGCAGCCGCTGCTGCTGCTCGTCTCGGTGCCGTTCGCCGCGACGGGTGGCGTCATCCTGCAGGTCGTGTCGGGCGTGCCACTGGGGGTTCCGTCGCTCATCGGCGTGCTCATGCTCATCGGGATCGTGGTGACGAACGCCATCGTGCTCGTCGACCTCGTGAACCAGTACCGCGACCGCGGGATGGGGGTTCGGGATGCGATCGTTCACGGTGCGAGCCGCCGTCTGCGTCCGATCCTCATGACGGCGCTCGCGACGATCTTCGCGCTGCTGCCCATGGCGCTCGGCATCACCGGCCACGGGGGGTTCATCTCGCAGCCGCTCGCGATCGTCGTCATCGGCGGCCTCGTGTCGTCGACCGCGCTCACTCTCATCGTGCTGCCGGTGCTCTACTACCTCGTCGAGGGGGCGAAGGAGCGCGCGCTGGAGCATAAAGCGAAGGCCATTTCTGGCCTTCGCCGCGACGCCAGCGCCGAGGCCCGTCCCGGGCCTCGGGACATGGCGTAACCGCCGGTCGTGTAGCCGCACAACCGTTGGTCGAGTGCCGCCGCACCCCCAGCCCGTTGGTCGAGTAGCGGGCACAGCCCGCGTATCGAGACCTCGCGCCCTGCGGAGGCTGGGTCTCGATACGCCGCTGCGCGGCTACTCGACCAGCGGTTCTTGCTGGGCTACAGCAGAACTCGACCAACGGGTGCGGCGGCACTCGGCCTCCGCAAAGCCGCCGGTCGAGTGCCGCCGTAGGCGGTGTATCGAGACCAAGCCTCAGCAGGCGCGCTACGCCGCCACCCGCAGCGGCAGCGACTTCGACCCGCGCAGGGTGTTGTGCACGTACGGCTCGGGCGTGCCGGTCGGCTCGAGCGTCGCCACGCGCGTGGCGAGCGTGGTGAACAGCACGTCCATCTCGAGGCGCGAGATCGGCTGACCGACGCACTGGTGGATGCCCATGCCGAAGGCCAGGTGGCCGCCGGCTTGACGCTCCACTCGGTATCGGTCGGCATCCTGGCCCCACTTCTCGGTGTCGCGGTTGGCCGCGCCGGGGAACACGAGCACCTTCTCTCCGGCGGCGATGGGGATTCCGTGAAAGTCGACGTCGACGGATGCCGTGCGGTAGAACGACTGGAACGGCGACTCGAGCCGCAGCGCCTCGTCGATCGCGAACTTCACGTATCGAGGGTTCTCGCGCACGATCGCCCACTGGTCGGGGTTCTCGAGCAGGCAGCGCAGCGTGTTGCCGATCGCGAGCACGGTCGAGTCGAGCCCGGCCGAGAGCATCGCGCGCACGAGCAGGGTCGCCTGGTCGGGGGTGATCTCGCCGGCGTCTGCGTGCTCCCAGATCTGAGCGCCGAGTCCGTCGGGGCTGAGGTTCTCGCGCGCACAGTTCGCCATGACCCACTCGCGCGTGGGCTCGCCGCGCTCGAAGTACTGGCGGTGGAGGTCGTTCTCGGGTCCGAACGCGCTGAAGTTCATCGCGCCGTGCGGGAGGAGGTTCTCTTCGCGTCCTTCGCGGGGGATGCCGACGGCGTCGCCGAAGGCGCGAATGGGGAAGACCTCGGCGAAGTCGCTCGATCCATCGAGCTCGCCTTTGTCGAGCACGCGGTCGACGAGTTCGTCGGCGAACAGCTGGAACTGCTCGCGAAGCGCCCGCACCCCGCGCGGCGAGATGACGTCGGTCATGGCCGTGCGCATGGCGGTGTGCATGGGCGGGTCGGTTTCGAGGATTCCCTGTGGTCGCCACGCCTGCTCGTGGTGCAGGTTCTTCGGTCCAACGCCCGCGCCGTTGATGAAGGTGCGGTAGTCGAGGAGGATGTCGCGCACCCCGGCATCGCTCGTGAACGCGAGCACCTCGTAGCGGTCGAGCCAGACGGCGGGGCCGGCGGCCCGCATCCGGTCGAACATCGGGTAGGGGTCGATGAGGTTCTCGACGGCATAGGGGTCGTCGTCGCTGGTGGGAACGGTGCGCGCCATCGGGGCTCCTTCGCGGTTCTGGTTGCGCACACGCTATTGGCAGGAACCGCCCGCTTCCACAATCGTTCTCACTCAGTGAGAATGAGTGTTGGCAGCGGGCATCCATGCACCGGAGCATGGCCGCGGGAGGTGTGCAATGGCGCAGTCGTCGCTCGATCGCGGATTGAGTCTGCTCGAAGAGATCGCGGCATCGAGCGAGCAGGATGCTCGTTCCCTCGCCGACCGCGTCGACCTGCCCCTGAGCACGACCTACCGCTACCTGCGGGTGCTGCGCGATCGCGGTTTCGTCCGCGAGACCGACGGCTACTACGAACCCGGCCCCGCCGCCCTCGCCCTGCTCGGCCGACACACGACGCAGGCGCAGCTCGCCGACCTCGGCCCCGCGCTGCTCGACGGAATCGTCGACGAGCTCGGCGAGACCGCACTGCTCATCGTGCGGGTCGGCGCACAGGCGCTCTGCCTCGCGCGCTCCGACCCCGACAAGGTGCTGCGCTACTCCTTCGGCATCAACGAGCTGCTTCCCCTGCACGCCGGTGCCGGCCAGCGGGTTCTGCTCGCGTGGGCTCCGGATGCCGTGGTCGAGCGAGTGCTGTCCTCCTCCTTGCCGATCTACACCGATCGCACCCTGAGCCTCGAGCGGTTGCGCGCGAGCCTGCCGACGGTGCGGCAATCGGGCTGGGCCGTGTCGCGCGGGGAACTCGAACAGGGGGCTGTCTCGGTTGCCGTACCCGTTTTCGTCGGTGGGGAGGTCGTCTGTTCGATCGACGTCGCCGGACCCGAGTCGCGCTGCGGGTCGCGTGAGTGGGTGCAGCGCGTCGTCACGATCCTCGGCCGCACGGCATCCGCACTCAGCGAAGCGATCGAGTCGCGCGCCGCGGCGTCCCCGTCGTCGCTGATTCGCACCTCCGCATCACCGTCCCGAACCACCAACCCCGATGGAGTCTCTCGATGACCAGCACGCAGCCCCTGCAGATCGGCGCGAAGCGCGCCACGCTCGACGACCTCATCCAGGTCGCGCGGCACCGCCGCCGCGTCGAACTCGCACCCGGCGTCGCCGAGCGCATGGCGCCGAGCCGCGACTGGATCGAGCGAATCATCGATGGAATGGCGGAGGGGGTCGAGACCCCGCCGATCTACAGCGTCAACACGGGTTTCGGCTCACTCGCCGGCAAGCGCGCGTTCGACGACCCCGCGGACGCCGCCGAACTCAGCAGGCGTCTCATCCTCGCCGACGCGTCGGGCGTGGGCCGTACGGTGGAGGAGGAGGTCGTGAGGGCAACCATCTTCATCCGGATAGTGAGCCTCACGCAGGGCTACTCGGGCATCCAGCTCTCGCTCGTGCAGGGGCTCATCGACATGCTCAACCGCGACGTCTACCCGGCCGTGCCCGAGTTCGGGTCGCTCGGCGCGAGCGGCGACCTCATCCCGCTCGCGCACATCGCGATCGTGCTCACGGGGCCGGCCAGCGGTGACGATGACCCGCTCGACTCCGGCGAGGCGATCGTCGACGGCCGCGTGGTGTCGGGGGTCGAGGCGATGGCGCACGCGGGCATACCGCGCATCCCGATCACGGCGAAGGATGGCCTCGCCCTGCTCAACGGCACCTCGTTCTCGGCCGCGCAGGCCGCGCTCGCCCTCCACGACGCTCGCGTGCTGCTCGAGACCGCGACCATCACCGCCGCCATGTCGATCGAGGCACTGCTCGGCTTCGGCGACGCCTTCATCGCCGAGCTGCACGAGGCGAGAGGACAGAAGGGCCAGATCGAGGTCGCCGCTCGGTTGCGCCAGCTGCTCGCGGGCAGCGAGTTCGTCACGGGCGATCGCGACAGCGACCCCGATCGCCAGCCGCCGCAGGACGCCTACTCGCTGCGCTGCGTACCGCAGGTCTACGGGCCGGTGCGCGACACGCTCGACTGGGTGGGGGGCATCCTCGAGAACGAGATCAACGCGGCGACCGACAATCCGCTGATCTTTCCGTCACTGCCGCCGACACGCTCGCTCAAGGCGGTGTCGGGCGGAAACTTTCATGCCGAGTACGTCGCGTTCGCGGCCGACTTTCTGTCGATCGTCGTCACCGAGATCGGCAACATCACCGAGCGGCGGCTGTTCCGCCTCGACGACGGAACCCTCAACCGCGGCCTGCCCGACATGCTCGTCGCGAGCGAGAAGGTCGGCCTCGACTGCGGGTTCATGCTGCCGCAGTATCTTGCCGCCGCGCTCGTCTCCGACAGCAAGACCCTCGCGCATCCCGACAGCGTCGACTCGATTCCCACGAGCGCGAACCAGGAGGACCACGTCTCGATGGCCAACAACGCCGGTCGGCACGCGCGGCAGGTGGTGAGCAACATCCAGCAGGTGGTGGCGATCGAGCTGCTCATGGCGGCGCAGGCGCTCGAGCTGCGGGTCGCAGAACGCGGGGTGACGGATGCTGCGATCGGCCAGGCGAGTCGCGCAGCCCTCGCGCTCGTGCGGTCGACGCCGGCGAGCGATGGGCGACCGATCGCACACCTCACTCAGGACGTTGCGCTCTACCCGCAGCTGCGCGCCGTCGCCGAGCTTGTGACGAGCGGTGCGGTCGTCACCGAGGTCGACCGTGTGCTGGGGGAGAACTCGTGACGCACGAGCTGAGGCTTCGCATCACCGCGCGCACCATCGTCGCCGAGGGCGTCGTGGCGCTGGATCTCGCACGCGCCGACGGGAGCGCCCTGCCCGAGTGGCAGCCCGGCGCCCACATCGAGCTCGCGCT
>JAHBSW010000004.1 GCA_019638935.1 Cryobacterium sp. | reverse complement strand
CTGCGTCTTGCCGTCGGGCCGCAGATAGTCGAGCTCGCCCGATTTGCGCACCTCGGCCAGTCGCTCAGCAAGACGGTGCGAAAGCCACGGTGCGAGCGGCATGAGAGGCTCCGTCTCGCGTATCGCGAAACCGAACATGATGCCCTGATCGCCCGCGCCCTGCGAGTCGAGGGGGTCGATCGCGGAGCCTTCGCGCTGCTCGAGCGCGTGATCGACTCCCTGGGCGATGTCGCTCGACTGCTGGCCGATCGACACCGAGATTCCGCAGGAGTTTCCGTCGAAGCCGATGTCGCTCGAGGTGTAGCCGATCGAGTTGACGGTGTCGCGAACGATCGTCGGGATGTCGACGTACCCCTCGCAGGTGACTTCGCCCGCCACATGAACGAGACCCGTCGTCACCAGGGTCTCGACGGCGACGCGACTGTAGCGGTCCACCGTCAGCAGTCCGTCGAGGATCGCGTCCGAGATCTGGTCAGAGATCTTGTCGGGGTGACCCTCGGTCACCGATTCGCTCGTGAAAAAGCGCACAAGTCACCTCTCGTGTTGCGCCACCGCGCGGGGCATAGCGGGTTTGCAGACCTGGTTCAGCCCACCAGATCGAGAATACTGTTCGCCACTGACGCCTTGCTGCCGGCGGCTTTCATGACTATATCGCCGGTGTCGGTGACGATGACGACCTCGTTGTCTTCTGTTGCGAAGCCTTCGCTCCAGCTCACTCGATTGACGACGAGAAAGTCCGTTCCCTTGCGCTTCGCCTTCGCGCGCGCGAGCTCGAGCAGCGCGTCGGGGTCGGTCTCGGTCTCGGCGCCGAAGCCGATGATGATCTGCCCCGGCGTGCGCACCTCGGTGAGCGATTTCAGGATGTCGGGATTCTTGACCAGTTCGATCGTGAGCTCGTCTCCCTGCTGCTCCTTCTTGATCTTCGCGTCGGCGACGAGCCGTGGGCGGTAGTCCGCGACGGCCGCTGCCATGACGATCACGTCAGCGTCGGGGGCGGCGGCCTGCGCGGCGTCCTGGAGCTCGAAGGCGGAGGTGACCGGTACGACGGTGACAGTGGCGGGAGCGGCGATCTCGAGGTTCGCGGCGATGAGCGTGACATCGGCACCGCGAGCGGCAGCGGCAAGAGCGATCGCGACACCCTGGCGCCCACTCGAACGGTTGCCGATGAAGCGCACGGGGTCGATCGCCTCTCGCGTGCCACCGGCCGTGACGAGCACGCGCTTGCCGGCGAGGTCACGGGGGCGCTTTGCCGTGAGAGATACCGCGGCGAGGGCGGCCGCGACGATCGCATCCGGCTCCGAGAGCCGACCCGGACCGCTGTCGTCACCGGTGAGCTGACCGCTGTCGGGACCCACGATTGTTACGCCGCGCGCTCGGAGGGTCGCGACATTGGCCTGCGTCGCCGGGTTGAGCCACATCTCGGTGTGCATCGCCGGGGCGACGACGACCGGCGCCGTGCTCGCGAGCACCGTGTTGCCGAGCAGGTCGTCGGCGATACCGGCGGCGAGCTTGGCGATGGTGTTGGCCGTTGCCGGGGCGATGACGATGAGATCGGCGGCCTGGCCGATCGCGACATGGCGCACCTCTGCCACTCCCTCATAGAGATCTGAGTGCACGACGTTGCGACTCATCGCCTCGAGTGTCGGGCGACCCACGAAGCGCAGCGCGGCATCCGTCGCCACCACCTGAACGTTGTGGCCCTCGCGCACGAAGGCGCGGACAACCGACACCGCCTTGAACGCCGCGATGCCGCCGGTGATCCCGACGACGATGCTCAGCGGCGCGCTCAGTCGCTGGTTCAAGGCTCGGTGAACGACTCAGCCCGCGAGAGGCGTCATGACGAGCTTGCCCTCATTGATCTCGTGAAGCGAGACCGAGAGGGGCTTGTCGTCGATCGTGGAGTCGACGAGCGGTCCGACGTTGTCGAACAGGCTGCCTTCGTGAAGGTCGGCGTAGTAGTCGTTGATCTGCCGTGCTCGCTTCGAGGCGAAGATCACGAGGGCGTACTTGGAGTCGACCTTGGAGAGCAGTTCGTCGATGGGCGGGTCGATGATGCCCTTGGCGCGTTCCACCATGGTTGAGACTCCTTGTCACGTTTGTGCGATCGAGCGTGCGAATTCACGGTTGCGTAGTAGACATCAAGTCTACGACGTCCCTGGCGGCTTGGCTGACCTCGCGATTGACGATGCGGTAATCGAACTCGTCCTGGGAGGCCAGCTCGACCTTCGCGGTTGTGAGGCGGCGGGCCTGCTCATCAGCGTCTTCCGTGCCTCGCCCGATCAGTCGACGCACGAGCTCTTCCCAGGTCGGCGGCAGCAGAAAGACGAGAATCGCCTCGGGCATGGCCTCGCGCACCGACCGCGCACCCTGAATGTCGATCTCGAGCAGCACACTGCGACCGGCGTTGAGCGCCTCGTCGACCGGCCCCCGCGGCGTTCCGTAGCGGTATGCATTGTGCACCGTGGCCGTCTCGAGCATGAGACCCTCGGACTCGAGTCGGTCGAACTCCTCGTCGCTGACGAAGTAGTAGTTGACGCCGTCGATCTCGCCGGGCCGCGGTGTCCGCGTCGTCGCGGAGACCGAGAGGTGCACGTTCGGGTAGTGCTCGCGAATGTAGCCCGAGACCGCGCCCTTGCCGACCGCGGTCGGCCCGGCAAGCACGACGAGCCGTGCGCGGCGCGGCGGAATCGGCACGTTCTCACGACTCGACAGCCAACGCAGCAGGGCATCGCGCTGGCGCACGCCCAGGCCACCGACTCGCTTCGACTCCGCGATGCGCAGCTGCTCGAGCACGCGCGAGGTTCGAATCGGTCCCATCCCCGGCAAGGAGCCGATGAGCTCTCTCACCCGGAGCGTTCCCTCGGCGCTCCCGGGCTCGTTCCACGCCGCCCGGGCGACGTCGAGCGGCGAGCGAACCCGAATGGCGAGGTCGTTCTTGACCGCGGCGCGCGCTTGCCGGGCGGCGACGGCTGCCTGCGATGCAGCGACACGATCGACCTCGGGAACGTGCGCCGCGGTCACCGCGACAGCTCCTCGCTCGCCCGCAGGATCGCCTCAGCGACACCCGCCGAACCCGCTTCGAGAATGGAGCGCGATGCCGAGGCGATGACGCTCGGGGCCGCTTCGCGAAAGAGCCTCGTGACGTCGCGATAGTGCGCGCCCTGCGCGCCGAAGCCGGGCGCAAGAATCGGGGTGGCGGGCGGTCCCGCAAGCGCCCCGAGGTCGATGCGGCTCTCGGCGAAGTCGACGGTGGCGCCGAGTACGACACCCACATCCCCCACCTCACCGGCGCTGGCCCTTCCCTCGGACGCCGAGTGGTTGAGGCCGGCAACGGCGTCGACGATCCGCGTCGACACCGATCCCCCACTCTCGACCCGCGCGGTCTGGATCGCGGCCGCTTCAGGGTTCGACGTCGCAGCAAGCACAAGAACACCCTTGCCGTGCTTCCGCGCAAAATCAACGGTCGGGCGCAAAGAGGCGAACCCGAGATACGGGCTCAGCGTGACAGCATCCGACTCCAGGGGGGAACCCGGCTTCAACCACGCGTCAGCGTATCCCTCGTTGGTGCTGCCGATATCGCCGCGCTTCGCATCCGCGATCACGATGAGCCTCGCCTCGCGCGCCTCGCGCAAGACGCGCTCGAGAGCCGCGAAGCCGGCTGCACCGAAACGCTCGAAGAATGCCACCTGCGGCTTGAGGAAGCCGACACGCCCATGAGCGGCCTCCACGACACGCAGCCCGAGCTCACGCGCGCCATCGGCGGTGTTCTCGAGGTCCCAGCGATCGAGCAGATGGCCGTGCGGATCGATGCCGACGCACAGCCGCCCGTGTGCCGCGAACGCGGCACCGACTCGATCGCCGAAGCGCTGGCCGCCCGTGCCGGGCGTCTCAGGCATGCGGCACCCCTCTCGCGCCACGCGCCGCAAGTCGCTCGGCCCGCTCGAGGTCGTACTGCTGCAGCGACTTCACGTCGAAACCGTCGCGCGTCGCCTCGATCGAGCTCACGGCGGCACCGAGCTGGGCGATCGTCGTGAAGAGCGCCTTATCGCCGGCAACGGTCGCCGTGCGAATCTCGTAACCATCAGCGCGTGCCGAGCGACCGCTCGGCGTGTTGATGACGATGTCGATCCTGCCGTCGCCGATCAGGTCGACGACGGTCGGCTCATCGGAATCCGCTTCGCGCTGTGAGACCTTGCGCACAAGCGTCGTGGGGATGCCGTTGCGCGACAGCACCGCAGCCGTGCCCTCGGTCGCGAGCACGTCGAAACCGAGCTGCTGCAGCCGCATGACGGGCATGACGATCGCGCGCTTGTCGCGATCGGCGACCGAGACGAACACCGATCCGCTCGACGGGATGCCTCCGTATGCTGCGGCCTGGCTCTTCGCGAACGCCCTCGGAAAGTTCGCGTCGATTCCCATGACCTCACCGGTAGAGCGCATCTCCGGCCCGAGCACCGAGTCGACGATGCGCCCCTCCCGAGTGCGGAACCGCTTGAACGGCAGCACCGCCTCCTTCACCGCCACGGGCGAGTCCATGGGAACGACCGAGCCGTCGTGCGACGGCAGCAGGCCGACATCCACGAGGTCGCGGATGCTCTCCCCCGCCATGATGCGCGACGCCGCCTTCGCGAGCGGGATGCCCAGAGCCTTGGACACGAAGGGCACCGTGCGCGACGCACGCGGATTGGCTTCGAGCACGTAGAGCACGCCCTGCCCGATGGCGAATTGAACGTTGAGCAGCCCGTGCACGCCGATGCCCTCGGCGATCGATTCGGTCGCGACGCGAACCTGCTCGAGGGTCTCCGCGCCCAGCGTGACCGGCGGGAGGGTGCAGGAGGAGTCGCCGGAGTGAATCCCAGCCTCCTCGAGGTGCTCCATGATTCCACCGACGTAGAGTTCGGTGCCGTCGTAGAGGGCGTCGACGTCGATCTCGACAGCGTCATCGAGAAAGCGGTCGACGAGCAGCGGTGAGCCTGGCCCGATGATCGCCTGATCGGCGACGCGCTCGAAGTACCCGCTCATCGAGTCGCTGTCGTAGACGATCTCCATGCCGCGACCACCGAGCACGAAGCTCGGGCGCACGAGCACGGGATACCCGATCTCCTCGGCGACGGCGAGAGCGCTCTCGCGGTCGTAGGCCGTGCCGTTGCGCGGCGCGAGCAGGCCCGCCTTCTCGAGGATGCCGCTGAAGAGCCCGCGCTCCTCCGCGAGGTCGATGGCCTCGGGGCTCGTGCCGAGAATGGGCACCCCCGCCTCTTTGAGGCCCTTGGCCAGCCCCAGCGCGGTCTGGCCGCCGAGCTGCACGATGACTCCCACGAGCTCGCCGCTCGCCTTCTCGGCGTCGATCACTTCGAGCACGTCCTCGAGCGTCAACGGCTCGAAGTACAGTCGATCGCTCGTGTCGTAGTCGGTCGACACCGTCTCGGGGTTGCAGTTGATCATGATCGTCTCGAACCCTGCATCCGAGAGAGCGAAGGCCGCGTGCACACAGGAGTAGTCGAACTCGACGCCCTGACCGATGCGGTTGGGGCCGGAGCCGAGGATGACGATCTTGCGCTTGTCGCTGGGCAGCACCTCGGTCTCGAGGTCGTAGCTCGAGTAGTGGTAGGGCGTGAGCGCGGGGAACTCCCCCGCGCAGGTGTCGACGGTCTTGAACACCGGACGAACACCCGCGTTGTGACGAATCGCTCGAACCTCGTGGGCATCGAGACTGCGCAGGGAGCCGATCTGCTCATCGCTGAAACCGTGGTTCTTGGCGTGCCGCAGCAGTTCGGCATCCAGCGCGCCGGCCGTGCGCACCTCGTCGGCGACCTCGTTGATGAGCAGGATCTGGTCGACGAACCACGGGTCGATCCCGGTCGCCTCGAACACCTCGTCGACGGTGGCTCCCGCGCGCAGCGCCTGCTGCACCGTGACGATGCGGCCGTCGGTGGGCACGCTCGCGAGTGCGAGCAGGGCGGTCTTGTCGCCCGGCTCCCCCGTCCAGTGGAAGCTCGAACCGCGCTTCTCGAGCGAGCGCAGCGCCTTCTGCAGCGCCGTCGAGTAGTTGCGCCCGATCGCCATGGCCTCGCCCACCGACTTCATGGTCGTGGTCAGCGTCGGGTCGGCGGCGGGGAACTTCTCGAACGCGAAGCGCGGAACCTTCACGACGACGTAGTCGAGGGTCGGCTCGAAGCTTGCGGGGGTGACGGTCGTGATGTCGTTGGGGATCTCATCGAGGCGATACCCGATCGCGAGCTTCGCCGCGATCTTGGCGATCGGAAAGCCCGTGGCCTTCGACGCGAGAGCGCTCGAGCGCGAGACGCGAGGGTTCATCTCGATGACGATGACGCGTCCGTTCGCGGGGTCGACCGCGAACTGGATGTTGCATCCACCCGTATCGACACCGACCAACCGGATGATCTCGATTCCGATGTCACGCAGCTTCTGGAACTCGCGATCGGTGAGGGTCAGCGCGGGCGCTACCGTGATCGAATCGCCCGTGTGCACGCCGACGGGGTCGACGTTCTCGATCGAGCACACGACCACCGTGTTGTCGGCGTGATCGCGCATGATCTCGAGCTCGTACTCCTTCCAGCCGAGAATCGACTCCTCGAGCAGAACCTCGGTCGTCGGGCTCTGATGCAGCCCGTCGGTCACCATGCGCACGAGGTCGTCACGCGTGTATGCGAAACCACTGCCAAGACCGCCCATGGTGAACGAGGGCCGGATGACGAGCGGGTAGCCGAGATCCTCGGCAAAGCCGATCGCCTCATCGACGGTGCGCGCGATGTGGCTGCGAGCCACCTCGGCACCCGCCTCGAGGACGAGGTCCTTGAAGAGCTGCCGGTCCTCGCCCTTCTGGATGGCGTCGAAGTTCGCGCCGATGAGCTCGACGTCATACTTCGCGAGCACACCGTTCTCGTGCAGCTCGATAGCCGCGTTGAGCGCCGTCTGTCCGCCGAGTGTCGGGAGGATGGCATCCGGTCGCTCTTTCTCGATGATCGACTCGATGACCTGCCAGGTGATCGGCTCGACATAGGTTGCATCGGCGAAGTCAGGGTCGGTCATGATCGTCGCCGGATTCGAGTTGATGAGGATGACGCGCACACCCTCCTCGCGCAGCACACGGCAGGCCTGGGTTCCTGAGTAGTCGAACTCGCAGGCCTGGCCGATGACGATCGGACCCGAACCAATGACGAGCACGGAGCTGATGTCGGTGCGCTTGGGCATCAGTTGCCCCCCGTCGGTCGAGTAGCCGCCGCAGGCGGCGTATCGAGACCACGATTCACGACCAGGTCTCGGAACCGGTCGAAGAGGTAGTTCGCATCGTGCGGTCCCGCTGCCGCCTCGGGGTGGTACTGCACCGAGAAGGCGGGGATGTCGAGCGCGTTGAGTCCTTCGACGACGTCGTCGTTGAGATTGACGTGGCTGACCTCGACACGCCCGAACCCGGCGGGCGACTCGGTGATGCCGTCGATCGGCGCCCTCACCGCGAACCCGTGGTTGTGCGCCGTGATCTCGGTGCGGCCTGTCGCCCTGTCGACAACGGGCTGGTTGATCCCACGGTGGCCGAAGGGCAGCTTGTAGGTCTCGAAACCGAGTGCACGGCCGAGCAGCTGGTTGCCGAAGCAGATGCCGAAGAAGGGAAGCCCTTCGCGCAGCACCACCTGCAGCAGCTCGACGTGGCGGTGCGAACTCGCGGGATCGCCGGGACCGTTCGAGTAGAAGACGGCATCCGGTCTCAGCGCCAGCAGCTCCCGCTCTGTGATGGACTGGGGCACCACGGTCACCTCGAAGCCGCGAGCGGTGAGGTAGTCGAGCGTCGACTGCTTGACACCGAGGTCGAGCACCGCGACGAGTCCGATGCGCTCGCCCTCCGCTGCGAGAGTGTAGGTCACGCTCGTGGACACCTCGGCGGACAGGTTCCGTCCGGTCATGTGCTCGGAGGCGCACACGAGCTCGAGCTGCTCCTCGGGCGACAGAACGGCGTCCTCGCCCGAGAAGATGCCCGCTCGCATGACCCCCGCATCGCGAAGGCGGCGGGTCACGGCGCGGGTGTCGATGCCCTGGATGCCGATGATTCCGTTCTCGAGAAGCGAGTCGTCGAGCGAGCCGGTCGCCCGGAAGTTGGAGACGCGGCGAGCGGCATCGCGCACGACAAGACCGGCCGGCCACATGCGTGCCGACTCGTTGTCTTCGCCATTGACGCCCGTGTTGCCGATGTGGGGCGCCGTCATGAGCACGATCTGTCCCGCGTAGGACGGGTCGGTGAGCGTCTCCTGATAACCCGTCATTCCGGTGGCGAACACGGCCTCGCCGAGAGTGCGGCCCACGGCACCGTAGGCTCGTCCGGTGAAACGCGTGCCGTCTTCGAGCACGAGCACAGCGGAGGACGTCACTGGATGCCCGTTCTGGTCGAACCGGCGCGGTGGATGAGCGTCGTCACCGTCGCGACGAACTCGTTGGCGAGAACCGGGTCGACGATGCGCAGGTAGCTGTCGACAGCGAGCGGTTCTGCCCCCTCACCCGACGCCGCAGCGGCCGCGATGCGATAGCGCAGGGCTATCAGCCCATCGCGTTCCACCGCGCGATCGATGGTGTTCCGGGAACGGAACACGTCCTCGAGGTCGGTGGCGGGAATGAACAGCCCGTCTTGGCCGGGAATCTCGAGTTCGAGTCCCCGCTCTCGAACCGCGAGGTGCGCCTTGGCGCGGTAGCCGAGCCCGCCCACCGCGATGCGGTCGAGCGGGGCGTCGGCCATCGTCGTGGCGACGTAGAGCGCGGCGACGCGCAGCTGCTCGGTGCCGGCATCCGCGGGTACCGCTGCCAATCGCGGGAGATCGCCTTGGCGCCGCTGACGGCGATGCCAGCCCCACCACATGAGGCCGAGCGCGAGCGCCAGGAGGGCGGCGACGATGAGGGCGGGCAGCAGTCTATCCACGGTGGTTCTCCTGGGTTGAAGCGAAAATCGGTGCGCCCTGTGCAGCCCGCGCGCTCTGGGCGACCGTCTCGGCGTCGACGAGCTCGCCGTCGAGCACCGTCGGGTAGCCGTCGTGCACGGTCGCGACCACACGGCCGGGGAGAGAGTGGCCGAGGTACGGGGAATTGGTCGACCTGCCGCGAAGATCGCTCGTCGCGAAGCTGCGCGAGGTCAAGGGATCCCACAGCACGAAGTTGGCGAGAGCGCCCACCACGATGCCGTCCTCGTAGCCGGCGAGCTGTCCGATCGCTGCTGGCGCGCTGGACAGCACACGGGCGACATCCGCCCAGTCGAGCAGGCCAGTGTCGACGACGGATGCCTGCACCACCGACAGCGCGCTCTCGAGCCCGACCATGCCGAACGCCGCCGCCTCCCACTCGGCCTCTTTGGACTCGAGCGGGTGCGGGGCGTGGTCCGTGGCGACGATATCGATGGTGCCGTCGGCAAGCCCCTCACGAAGCGCTTGCACGTCATCGCTGCTGCGCAGCGGTGGATTGACCTTGAACCGCGCGTCATAGCTGCGCGCGAGCTCGTCGGTGAGCACGAGGTGGTGCGGCGTGACCTCGGCGGTCACGGCGATGCCCCGCTTCTTGGCCCAGCGGATGAGATCGACCGAGCCGGCGGTGGAGACGTGACACACGTGCAGGCGCGCACCGACGTGATGCGCGAGCAGCACGTCACGCGCGATGATGGCCTCCTCGGCAACCGCGGGCCAGCCCTTGAGCCCGAGCTCGCTCGAGACCGAGCCCTCGTTCATCTGCGCCCCGTCGGTGAGCCGGGGTTCTTGGGCATGCTGGGCGATCACCCCGCCGAAGGTCGTGACGTATTCGAGGGCTCGCCGCATGATGAGGGCATCGGAGATGCACTTCCCGTCATCGGAGAAGACGCGCACGGCGGCTCGACTCGACGCCATCGCCCCGATCTCGGCGAGCTGTGCACCCTCGAGTCCACGCGTCACGGCACCGATGGGTCGCACCGTCGCATAGCCGGCCCGCGCTCCGAGGGCGTGCACCTGCTCGACGACTCCCGCGGTGTCGGCGACGGGCAGGGTGTTCGCCATCGCGTGCACCGCGGTGAAGCCCCCTGCAGCCGCAGCCCGTGTGCCGGTGAGCACGGTCTCGGCCTGCTCGAAACCTGGCTCCCTCAGGTGCGTGTGGAGGTCGACGAGACCAGGGAGCGCCACCAGCCCGGCGGCGTCGATGCTGCGCGCGTTGAGGTGGCCGAGCTTCGCGCCGATCTCGACGATACGGCCGTCCGCGACAAGGATGTCCGCCGTCGAGCCGTCGACGAGTGTCGCACCGCGTACGAGAAGAGTGGTTGTCACCGCTGCTCACCGCCCGTGCCCCTTGTGCTGCCCGCCGAGACGCCTCTGTCAGACCCGGGCGCCGTGACGAGCAGGTACAGCACCGCCATTCGAACCGACACCCCATTTGCGACTTGCTCGAGCACGGTCGACTTGACCGAGTCGGCTGCGCGCGCCGAGATCTCGAGACCCCGGTTCATCGGACCGGGATGCATGACAATCGTATCGCCGCCCAGCCGTGCCGCTCGCGCGTCATCGAGACCCCACTCTCGCGCGTACTCGCGCGGGTGCGGAAAGAACGAGTCGTCCATTCGTTCAGCCTGAATTCTCAGCATCATGACGACATCGGGACTCTCGTCGATCGCCTCATCGAGGCTGTGCCCGACGGTCACCGGCCAGTTGTCGAGCTCGACAGGCAAGAGCGTCACCGGTGCGACGATGTGCACACGCGCTCCGAGCGTGGAAAGCAACCAGACGTTCGAGCGCGCGACTCGCGAGTGCAGCACGTCGCCAACGATGACGACGCGCACACCATCGAGTCCCGCGCCCCGTGCGCCGGTTCCGGAGACGCGCTGACGGATCGTGTAGGCATCGAGCAGTGCCTGCGTCGGATGCTCGTGGGTGCCGTCCCCTGCGTTGACCACTCCCGCGTCGATCCAGTCACTGGCGGCGAGCACGTGCGCCGCGCCGGATGCGCCGTGGCGAATGACCACGGCGTCCGCTCCCATCGCGCCGAGGGTCTGCGCGGTGTCCTTGAGACTCTCGCCCTTGGTCACGCTGGAGCCCTTCGCGCTGAAGTTGATGACGTCGGCGCTCAGCCGCTTGGCCGCGGCCTCGAAGGAGATGCGTGTGCGGGTGGAATCCTCGTAGAACAGGTTGACGATGGTCTTGCCGCGCAGCGCCGGCAGCTTGGGCACCTCGCGACCCGCCACCTGCGCCATGTCTTCAGCGAGGTCGAGGATCTGAATCGCCTCGTCGCGGCGGAGGTCACGGGTGGAGAGCAGGTGTCTCATCGTGATCCCCCGCCTCCGTTCGACACTGTCGACTCGAGGCGACCGGCGTCGTCGATCGTCACGGCCTCGTCCCCGTCGATCTCGGTCAATCGCACGTTGATGCGTTCGGCGGTCGAGGAGGGCAGGTTCTTTCCCACGAAATCGGCGCGAATCGGCAGCGCACGGTGCCCGCGGTCGACGAGCACGGCGAGTCTCACGGCGCGCGGTCGGCCGAGGTCGCTCAGGGCGTCGAGTGCCGCGCGAATGGTGCGTCCGGAGTACAGCACGTCATCGACGAGCACTACGACCTTGTCGTCGATCCCCCCGGCGGGGATGCGGGTGGGCACCGGAGTTCGTGTGGGCTGGCGTGCCAGGTCGTCGCGGTACATCGTGATGTCGAGGGTTCCGACGGAACCGCTGCCTGGCTCGATCTCATCGAGAACCCGAGCGATGCGGTCGGCGAGCACGACTCCACGGGTGGGGATGCCGAGAACGACGAGATCCGCCGGCCCCTGGTTCGATTCGAGGATCTCGTGCGAGATGCGCGTGAGGGCGCGAGCGATATCGGCCTGCTGCAGAACGATGCGTGCAACCATACCGACCTCCTTCCCCGCCTCTCTGGACGGTGTTTAAAGGATGCCTGTCGCCTCCCAGTATAGGAGTCCTTCACCGGGAGGCGATGACGCCCTCAGCCCCATCGCTTGAGCAGCCATCGCTCGAGCAGCCCGATGAGCGCATCCGTCGTCTTTCCGAGCACTCCGAGCAGAATGATCGTGAGGAACAGCCGGTCGACCCGACCGTTGTTCTGCGAATCGACGAGCAGAAAGCCGAGGCCGACCGACGACGCGATCAGCTCTGCTGCGACAAGGAACAACCAGGCCTGGGCGAGAGCCAGTCGCAGACCGGAGACGATGCTCGGCACGACCGCGGGCAATTGAACCCGCGCGAGCAGGCCCAGCCGAGCAAGGCCGAACGCCTGACCCAGCTCCACGAGGTGCGGGTCGACGTGTCGTAGGGCTCCTGCCACTGTCGTGTACACGGGAAACAGTGCGCCGATGGCGATGAGCGTCACCTTCGAGTCTTCGCTGATGCCGAGGTAGAGCACGAGCAGCGGCACCCAGGCGAGAGACGGCACCGCGCGAAACGCCCCGACCGTCGGGGACAGGAACGCCGAACCCCATTTCGACAGCCCGACCCACGCCCCGAGGGCGAGCCCGAGAAGCGATCCCGCGGCGAAGCCGAGCACGACGCGCTGCGTCGAGATCGCGATGTGACCGAAGATCACCCCATCGGCCGTCATCGCGACAGCCGCGTCGAGCACGCGCTGCGGACTCGGCATACGGTGGGCCGGCACGATCGAGAACTCGGTGAGGAACCACCACAGGGCGAGCAGGGCGAGCGGTACGACGAACCCCGCCACCACGAGCCACGGGCGCAACCGATCGGCACGCGGCTGCGGGCCGGCCTCGCTGCCCGCAGCCGCGTAGCCGAGCTGCGAAACGTACTGGCGCAGAGTCGGCGGCGCCCCCGCGCCGCTTTCGCGCGCGGGGGGCACCGGTGCAGGATTCAGACGCGCTTCATCCTTCACGATCGTCATATCAGTCGTCGATCGACTCGGGGTCGAGGTTGGCGTAGAACGAGTCGTTGAACAGCTCCGCCAGAGCCTTGTCGATGTCGGCCTGGCTGGCGACATCGTCGGAGTCCACGAAGATCGGGCCGACGATCGCGAGCACATCCTTCTGCTTCTGCCCGGGCTTGTTGACCTCGAAGTTCGTGCGCTCGATGAGTACCTTGCGGGCCACCTCGATGTCGATTCCCGCGTACTGGGCCAGAATCTGTGCCGTCTCCTCGGGGTTGGCGATCGCCCAGAGGCGCGCCTTCTCGTAGGCATTGACCACCACCTGTGCGACATCCGCGTGGTTGTTGATGAAGTCCTCGGTCGCGTTGAGGAAGCCGTAGGTGTTGAAGTCGATGTTGCGGTAGATCAGGCGCGCACCGTGCTCGATCTCGGCCGCGGCCATGATCGGGTCGAGTCCTGACCACGCGTCGACCGCACCCGTGACGAGGGCGTTGCCACCGTCCGCGTGCTGAAGATTCTCGATCGTGACCTCGTCGAGGCCGATGCCTGCCTGTTCGAGCGTCTGCAGCAGGAAGAAGTAGGGGTCTGTTCCCTTGGTGGCCGCCACGTGCTTGCCGCGGAGATCTTCCACGGTCTGGATGGGTGAGTCGGCGGCGACCACGATCGCGGCCCACTCGGGCTGCGAGTAGAGCGCGATGACCTGGGTCGGGGATGCGTTCGAGCGGGCAAGCAGTGCGGCGCTGCCTGCGGTGGACCCGACATCCACCGAGCCCGCACGAAGCGCTTCGTTGGCCTTGTTGGAACCCGCCGATTGCAACCACTCGACCGTGACGCCGTCGAGACTCTCCTCGAGCCAGCGCTTCTCTTTGATCACGAGACTGAGCGGGTTGTAGGTCGCGAAGTCGATGCTGAGGGTCGTGGTGCTCCACGTGCTCGATTCGCCGGGGTCGGGTGTGCCGATCGCCGAGCCCTCCCCGGGCACGCACCCGGTGAGGGCGAGCGCGGCCGCAGCGGCGACCGCCGCGATGGAGCCAATCTTCTTGCGCAGGGTCTTCTGCTGCTGGGTCTTCTGATGCAGGGACATGATGCCTTCCTCGAGGTTGTTGTTCAGTGCGGCTGTGGTTGGTGGTGGCTGGGAACGCCGAGCCCGTCGAGCAGTTCGACGCGCAGCTCGGCAAGCCGCGCGTCGCCGCGATCCCGTGGTCGAGAACCCGGCACGGAGGTGATCGACCGGATGCCGGCTCCCGCCGAGGGCGCGTCGGCGTCCACGCCGAGCAGCACCACGCGGTCGGAGAGATAGAGCGCCTCGTCGACGTCGTGAGTGACGAGGATGATCGTCGCGGGTTCGGCGGAGTGAATCTCGATCAGGAGGTCCTGCATCTTGAGACGCGTGAGCGCATCGAGGGCGCCGAAGGGCTCATCGAGAACGAGCACGCCCGGACCGCGCGACAGGGCTCGTGCCAGCGAGGCTCGCTGGGCCATGCCACCGGAGACCTGACGCGGCCGCAGCGCCGCGGCCTCCCCCAGGTGCACGAGGTCGAGCAGGGCGCCCACGCGAGCCTGTCCTTCGACGCGCGCGGTGCCCTTCGGGAGTCCGAGGGAGACGTTCTGGCGCAGTGATCGCCACGGCAGCAGGCGCGGTTCTTGAAAGGCGACTGCGACCCGTTGGTCGATGCCGTCGATCGCCGTGCCGTCGATGCGCACCTGGCCGCCCGTGGGTCGATCGAGCCCGGCGATCTGCCGAAGCAGCGTCGACTTGCCGCAGCCGGAGGCGCCGATGAGCGAGACGATCTCGCCCGGGCTGATCTCCAGACTCACGTCGCGCAGCACGGGCTTCGGCTCGTTCGCTGTGTCTCGGAAGGTGCGGCTCACCCGGTCGAGGCTCACCGGAAGAGCGGGAGCACTCGTGCGCGTGAGTGTTGACGTTGTGGGCATGAATGCACGCTATGGGCGCGTGCTCGATATACGGGAGCGCCCTCGTAACGGGGAGAAACCCGCGGTAACATGCGGAAACGCGGCGCAACAGAACTCGGTGGCTCACGCGCCTCGGGGCGGCCCAGCCGCACTACATGGCGACGGGGGTGCTGGTCTTCGAACTGCCTGAGATGATGCGATGGCGAATCGCACCCGAGATCTGATCGACGATGATCGTCACGACGATGATGACGACGAGCGCGATGCCGATGCGCTCCCAGTCGCGCATATTGAACACCCGGCTGAGCAGCGAGCCGATACCACCGGCACCGACGACACCGAGGATCGCACTCGCCCGAATATTGACCTCGAACCGGTAGAGCCAGAACGCCACGATCTCCGGTGCGACCTGAGGCCACACACCCCAGCGCAGAACCTGAACCGGCCCCGCACCGCTCGCGCGCAGCGCCTCGACCGGTCCCTTGTCGATACCCTCGATCGCCTCGCTCGTGAGCTTGCCGAGCGTGCCGATCGAACCAATTCCGATGGCGAGAGTTCCGGCCAGCGGTCCCAGGCCGAAGATGGGCACCATGATCACGATGGCGAGGATGACGTCGGGCACGGCGCGGATTCCGTTGAGGATCTGACGCGCGACGAAGACGACGGGAGCGGGCGCCACGTTCGTTGCCGCGAGAAAGCCGACCGGCAGCGAGAGCATCGCGCCGATGACCGTGCCGACCCACGCCATCGCGAGCGACTGCATCATGAAGTCGAAGCTCGTGGTCCAGTACTCGGTGATCGGCTGCTCGAAGGGGTTCTGGAGCACGCCGCTCAGCATGAGCGGGATGTAGTTCGCGATCGCGGCCGGAGCCTCGAGCAGTCGCTCCCACTTGGCATTGACCGCGTAGACGCAGAGCACGATGAGCACGAGCCCGCCGAACTCAGCCCAGAGGTATTTTGCCTTGCTGGGCGCGACGGGGCGCGCCATCGGCAAGGGGTTCAGCTTGGTTGCCGTCGCGCTCATCCGATGAGCCTCTTCCGAATCCAGCGCGACGCGATATCGATGAGGAAGACGATGACGAACAGCAGGATGATGATCGCCGAGAGGTTGTCGTAGTTGAACCTCGCGAGCTCGACGATGATCGTGCTGCCGATGCCGCCACCGCCGACGATTCCGATCACCACGGAGGCGCGCACGTTGAGCTCGAACGTGTACATGACGTAGGAGAGATAGTTGGGCAGGATCTGCGGCACGACCGCGGCGAAGGCGCGCTGCAGGCCGCTTGCGCCCGCGGCATCCGCTGCTTCGAGCGGCCCGAGTTCGACGGCGTCGATCGTCTCGGCCGTGAGTTTCGCCACGATGCCCACGTTGAAGAAGATGAGGGCGAGGATGCCGGCGAGCGGGCCTACTCCGACGAACGCGACGAAGAGCAGACCCCAGGCGATGTCGGGCAGTGAACGAAGCACCGACATGACGGCCTTCGTGACCTGGTAGACGACGCGGTTTCTCGCCGTCACCATCGAGGCGAACATCGAGACGACGAGCGCGATGACGCTTCCGGCGGCGGTCGCAAGCACAGCGATCGAGAACGTGACAAGCCACGGGTCGATCGTGCGGAGCAGGAACGCCCAATTGGGGTCGAGGAACTCGCTGACGATGAACCAGCCGCGGCCGCCGTCGAACAACAGTGGCCGGAGGTCGAACTGTATCGCAATGCCCCCGACGATCGTGACGACGACCGCCAGCACGATGAGCGCGCGCGCACCCCAGTTGGCGCGCGGTTTGGCGGGGCGCGTCGCAACGCTCGCGCTCGTCATCGCGGCTCGCTCATCACTCGCTCGCCGGCGCTGCCTCGGCCGGCAGCATGTCGTCTGCCGTGAGCGATCGACCGTAGATGGAGGTGAAGACGGCGTCGTCGGCTTCTGCCGCGGTGCCATCGAAAACGATGGCGCCTGCGCGCATCCCGATGATGCGATCGGCGTAGTTGCGCGCGAGGTCGAGAAAGTGCAGGTTGACCACGGTGGTGATCCCGAGTTCGCGATTGATGCGCTGGAGGTCGCGCATGACCATGTTCGCGGTGGGCGGGTCGAGGGATGCCACGGGCTCATCCGCGAGGATCACGGTCGGCTCCTGAGCGAGCGCCCGCGCGATGGCTACGCGCTGCTGCTGGCCGCCGGAGAGCTGCGAGGCACGCACGTACGCCTTCTCGACGATGCCGACGCGCTCGAGGGATTGGAAGGCGATCTCCACGTCTTCCCTGCGATGGTGCCCGATCAGCGAGTAGAGCGTCGGTGTCGCGTGCAGCCGACCCACGAGAACGTTGTTGAGCACGGACGTTCTCGTCACGAGGTTGAAGGATTGGAAGATCATGCCGATCTTGCCGCGCAGCTGACGAAGCGACTTCTTCGATGCACCGTCGACGCGCTGTCCCGATACCTCGAGCGACCCCGACGTCACGGGCACGAGACCGTTGATGGTGCGGACGAGCGTCGACTTGCCCGCACCAGAGAGCCCCACGACGACGACGAACTGTCCGTCGGGAATCTCGAGGTCGATCGAATCGAGCCCCACCGTGCCGTTGGGATAGCGCACCGTCACATCGTCAAAGCGAATCACGCGCTCATTCTCCCCTCGATCGCCCTTCACGCGAAACAGGCTGGCGCCACGATTCCGGGGCGGCCAGCCTGTTTCTCCGTGCTAGTTGCCGAAGTTCGCCTCGACCTGTCGTGCGTTGTCGAGCGCGGCGAGGTCTGCCGGGACGAGCCCGTCGATGTTGTAGATCGATCGGAGCAGTTCCACACCGGAGTCGGTCGCGGCGATCGCGAGGAACGCGTCGGTGATCGCCTTCTTGAGGTCGGCGGGGAGCTTGCCGCCGACGGCGACGCCATCGTTGGGGATGTTGGTCGACCACGCGAACACCGTCACGTCGGTGCCGATCGTCGGAACCTCGTCGACCACGTTTCCGCGAGCGTCGTTGAAGCTCGTGCCGACCGTCGCGTCGCCGCGCTGCACGGCGAGAATCGCGTTCGGGTGACCACCGGCGAAGAATGCACCGCTCAGGGCGAACGGGTCGAGACCGGCGTTCTGCAGCTGGGTCGCCGGGTAGTAGTAGCCCGAGGCCGAGCCCTCATCGACGAACGCGATGGCCTCGTCCTGGGTGATCTTGGCAAGAGCCGACTCCCCGACGGGCCCACCCGTTGCGGTGTCGGTGCCGTTGCAGAACGTGAACCCGTCGTCGTCTGTGACGACGGGAGTCTCACAGAAGCGGTCGGGGTCGTTGGTGAACCACTGCGTCACGTAGGTGCTCGAGCCGAAGCGCACCGACTGGAGCACGGCTTCCGCACCCGCGACGTCGACCGCCTTGACGAGAGCGATAGGCCCGAACATGCCGATGTGCGCCTGCTCTGCCTGCATTGCGACGACGAGCGCGTTGTAGCTGTCGGTCACGACCGTCGATACGGGAATGCCCAGCTCGGCGCTCAGCAGGTCACCGAGAACATCGGCGTCGAGAACGAGCTTGTCGATGTCCTGCGAGGGCACGAGGCCGAGCACGATCTCCGCGGGCCACTCGGAATCAGCACTGGGATCGGTGGGGGTTTCGCCGCCCGGGGTGCACGCGGCGAGCGTCAGAACTGACGCGAGAGCGAGTGAGGCTATCGCAAGAGGTTTCTTCATCGCAGATTCTCCGAATTCTTGGTGTGGGTACTGACCGCCGCGCTGTTGGCCGCCGGATACCGGCAGGTTATCGGCGGGAGTGACCGTGGCCCTAGAACGGGGGTAAAAGTTCAACAAACTCACAGGAAACGAAAACGCTCACACCGCCCCGGCGATGCGCCCCAGCAGCCCGTTGATGAAACCCGCGGAGTCCTCGGTGCTGTAGGTGCGAGCGAGCTCGACGGCCTCGGCGATCGCCACAGCGTCAGGAATCTCGGAATTGAAGGCGAGCTCCCAGATGCCGATGCGAGCGATGGCGCGGTCGAGCGCCGGCATCCGCTTGATCGTCCAGCCCTGAGCGTAGGTTTCGATGAGCTCATCGATCTCGACGGCCCGGGCGGTGACGCCCTCGACGATCTCCCGGGCATAGGACCACGATGCCGCCCTGCTGGGTTGCTTCGCCGCGCGCTCGTCTTCGTCGTGCAGCGCCGTCTCGACGGTCTGCTCGCGCAGTTCCGCGCTGTAGAGCAGATCGAGTGCGCGCTTGCGAGCCTTGGTGCGTGCGCTCATTCCTCAGTCGTTCACGCGGCCGAGGTAGTCCCCCGTGCGCGTGTCGACCTTCACCTTCGTTCCCTCTTCGAGGAACAGAGGCACCTGAATCTGATAGCCCGTCTCGACGGTCGCTGGCTTGGTACCACCCGTCGAGCGGTCGCCCTGAAGGCCCGGTTCGGTGTAGGTGATCTCGAGCACGACGGAGGCAGGGAGATCGATGTAGAGCGGGTTGCCGTTGTTGAGCGCGATGGTCACCGACTGGTTCTCGAGCAGGAAGTTCTTAGCGTCGCCGACGATGGTGTCGGAGATGGTGAGCTGGTCGTAGTCGGTCGAGTCCATGAAGACGTAGCCGTCGCCGTCCTGGTACAGGTACGTGAAGTCGCGACGGTCGACGTTCTCGAACTCGAGCTTCGTTCCCGCGTTGTAGGTGCGGTCGACCGTCTTGCCCGTGACGACGTTCTTGAGCTTGGTGCGCACGAACGCACCGCCCTTGCCCGGCTTGACGTGCTGGAACTCGATCACCGTCCACAGCGCTCCGTCGATGTTGAGTACGGCGCCGTTCTTGATGTCAGCGGTGTCGGATGCCATTGTCAGTCCATTTCCTTCGGTGAGCGTATGCAGCGTGAGAGATACAGCCGTGACAGTGTACCCGCTCGACGGCGCGGCGACGCTTAGGAGCCGATCTCCTGGTATGCCGCGAACAGCAGCGACTCGTCGGGGCCGTTCAGCACGGTGGGCCGCGCGAGCGCGTCGAGCACGATGAAGCGAAGCAGATCTCCTCGCGCCTTCTTGTCACGGCGCATGACACTCAGCAGTGTGTTCCACCGCCCAGCGGGGTAGGTCACCGGCAGTTGAAGCGAGGTCAGGATGCTGCGGTGCCGATCCACGATGTCGTCGGACAGTCGACCGGTGAGGCGCGCGAGCTCTGCCGCGAACATCATGCCCACCGAGACGGCGGCACCGTGTCGCCACTGATAGCGTTCAGCGAACTCGACGGCATGGCCGAGGGTGTGTCCGTAGTTGAGGAACTCGCGCTCCCCTGCCTCGCGGAAGTCAGCCCCGACCACTCGGGCCTTGATGCCGATCGAGAGCTCGACGAGCCGCCGGAACTCGTCTGACTCCGGATTCGTCGCGGTCGCTACATCCCGCTCGATGATGTCGAGGATCTCCGGCTCGGCGATGAAGCCGTACTTCACCACCTCGCCGAAGCCAGCGAGGGTCTCCATCGGACTGATGCCCTCGAGCACGTCGAGGTCGACGACCACCGCACTCGGCGCGTAGAACGAGCCGACGAGGTTCTTGCCCTCGGCGGTGTTGATGCCGGTCTTGCCGCCGATCGCCGCGTCCACCATGCCGAGCACCGTCGTCGGCACCTGAATGAGTCGCACCCCGCGAAGCCAGGTCGCTGCCACGAAGCCCGCGAGGTCGGTGACCGCTCCCCCGCCGAAGCCGATGACGGCGTCCGTTCGCGTGAAGTCCGACTGGCCCATCACCTGCCAGCAGAACGCGGCGACCTCGACCCGCTTGCCGGCCTCGGCATCCGGCACTTCGGCGAGTATCGCCTCGACGTGCTCGCTGAGCAGCGAGCGCAGTCTCTCGGCACGCGCTCCCAGCGTGGGAGGGTGCACGATGAGAACCTTGCGCACGTTCGCTCCCAGCGCGTTCGCAAGCTCGCTCAGGATGCCGCGGCCGACGAGTACGTCGTAGGGGTCGACACCGGCAACCGGAATCGTGCTCGTCGTCATGAGTTCTCTTTCTCCAGCTCGTTCTTCTGCTGACCTGCGGCGTCGCGAACCCAGTCCGCGAGCTCGCGAGCGATGTGGGAGACGGGACGATGCGAGGTGTCCCAGACCGAGGTCGCGAGGGCTTCGTAGATCGACCGACGCTCGCTCGCGAGACGTTCCCACGCGTCGATGCCGCCCGCGAGCAGGGGTCGCTTCGAGGTGTTGAGGCGACCGCGCACCGCCTCGGTCGTGACCGTGATGAGAGCGACGCGATGGTCGCTCAGCTCCGACTGGGTGTCGGGGTCGAGTATCGCGCCACCCCCCAGCGCCAGCACGGTGTCGCCGGAAGCCTCATCGCCCGGGCCCTCGATCTCGCCGAGCAGCGCCGCCCGCACGATCTCGCGCTCGATCGCACGAAAGCGCGGTTCGCCGTAGTCGGCGAAGATCTTCGAGATCGGGCCATGTCGGCCGACGATCACGCGATCGGTGTCGACGAAGCGCACCCCGAGGTCACGCGCCACGGCCTTGCCGATGCGCGATTTGCCAGCACCGGGCGGACCGATGAGCACGACGAGCGGAGCGGTCATTCTGACTCGGTGAACATTTCGCTGTCGGTGCGCAGGTTCTGTGGGATGGCGGCACGGTACGACTCCGCATTGCGACGCGTCTCGGCGACCGAGTCGCCTCCGAACTTCTCGAGCACGGCGTCGGCGAGAACGAGGGTCACCATCGCCTCGGCGACGACCCCGGCGGCGGGGACGGCACAGACATCCGACCTCTGATGGTGCGCCTCGGCGGCGGTGCTCGTTGCGACATCGACCGTGCGCAGCGCGTGCGGCACCGTGGAGATCGGTTTCATCGCCGCGCGGACACGCAGCGCCCCTCCGGTGCTCATGCCCCCCTCAGTGCCGCCGGCGCGACCGCTTGACCGCGCGATACCGGTTTCGGTCGCGAAGAGCTCGTCGTGCGCCGCCGAACCGCGGCGGGCCGCTGTGGCGAACCCGTCGCCGATCTCGACGCCCTTGATCGCTTGAATGCCCATGATCGCTGCGGCGAGACGCGCGTCGAGGCGACGATCCCAGTGAGCGTACGAGCCGAGCCCGGGCGGCAGCCCATACGCAACAACCTCGACGACACCGCCGAGGGTGTCGCCGTCGTCGTGCGCAGCATCTACTTCGGCGACCATGGCGGTCGAGGTCTCGGAGTGGAAGCACCGCAGCGGGTCGGCATCGAGTGTCGAGACATCGTCGGGAGTGGGCAGCGGTGCGCCATCGGGCACGCGGACGGTGCCGATCGACAGCGTATGGCTGACGAGGCGGATGCCGAGCTCAGCAAGGAACGAGCGGGCAACCGCGCCGAGGGCGACGCGCGCGGCGGTCTCGCGCGCGCTCGCGCGTTCGAGCACGTTTCGCGCCTCGTCGAAGCCGTACTTCTGCATGCCCGTGAGGTCGGCGTGGCCGGGGCGCGGACGGGTGAGCGGGGCTCCCCTGCCCTTGGGCAGGGTTGCCGGATCGACGGGCTCAGCGCTCATGACATCGACCCAGCGCGGCCACTCGGAGTTGCCGATGCGCACGGCGACCGGGCTCCCCATGCTCGCGCCGAATCGCACACCGCTCGAGATGGTCAGCTCATCCTCTTCGAACTTCTGTCGCGCGCCGCGGCCGTAGCCGAGGCGCCGACGGGCGAGATCGTCGCGAATGAGGCCCAAGCCCACGGGCACACCCGAGGGCAGACCCTCGAGGATGGCGATGAGTTCGGGCCCGTGCGATTCCCCCGCAGTCAACCAGCGCAGCATAGTCAGCATCCTCCCACGTATCGGGGGGTGGGCTCGTGACTGTGACCCTCGAGCGCCGCTTTCATGGCCTCGACGATCGCAGGCTCTTCGTCGAGCGCTGCGCCGAGTCCCCCTCCGACGAAGACGCGCACCTGCTGCACCGCCTGGTGCAGCAGCATGCCGAGTCCGTCTGCCGCGCTGCCCCCCGACTCAACCCACGCACGGACGAGCTCGCTCGGCTCCGCACCGTACGCGACGTCTAGCAGCGGGGTGGTCGCTCGAAGGCTCGACGGGGCGATGGCGTCGAGCGTCGGGCGACCGAGCCGGGTGCCGCCGGGCAGGGTCGAGACGACGACATCCGCCGGGGCGTCATTGACCCCCTCGAAGCCGCTCACGGTGACCTCGAGGCCCAGGCTCTCGGCAAGCGACGCCGTTCCGGCGGCGCGGTCGGGCGAGCGGGCAACGATGTGCAGCGCTGTCGCACCCATGGCGGCGACCGCGACGGTGACGGATGCGGCGGTGGCGCCGGCGCCGAGGAGCAGAACCCGGCGCGGTTCGGCGACACCCAGCTGCGTGATCGCACGGGTCAGACCGTAGACGTCGGTGTTGAAGCCGAACCGGCGGCCGTGATCGAAGAGCACGGTGTTCACGGCGCCCGCGCGCTGTGCCACGGTGTCGATCTCGTCAAGGAACCCCATGACCTCGCGCTTGAGCGGCATGGTGACGGCGAGTCCACGCCACGAGTCGTCGACCGTGTCCAGAAAACCAGCGAACTCGCCCTCGCCCACTTCGATCGCCTCGAACCGCCAGTCGAGTCCGAGAACCTCGTATGCCGCCGCGTGCAACACGGCCGATTTGGAGTGCGAGATGGGGGAACCCAGCACGGCGAGTCGCAGCCCTGAGGGACGAGCGCTCACCGCATCAGTCACAGTTCGGACTCTGCGTTGCCCGGCACCACTGCTGAAGCTCCCGAACCGCCGCATTGTGCTGTGCGAGCGTTTCGGAGAACTTGGTTTCGCCCGTCTCGAGGTTGATCGGTACGAAGTAGAACCACGGACCATCGACCGGATGCAGTGCGGCATCGATGGCGAGATCGCCGGCGGCACCGATCGGTCCGATGGGCAGCCCCGGATTCGCGTAGGTGTTGTAGAGATTCGACGCGTCGGCGCGCTCCTCCACCGTGGTCCACACGGTATCGGTGCGTCCCGTTCCGTACGAGACGGTCGCATCGGACTCGAGCTTCCAGCCCTTCTCCAAGCGGTTGGCGAAGACGCGCGAGACCTTGTAGAAGTCCTCGGCGCGAGGCCCCGCCTCACGCTGGATGAGCGCGGCCATGGTGAGCACGCGATGCCGATCCTCGGGAGCGACCCCCGCGCTGTCCAGCGACTGGAAGGTGCGGTTCACCAGCATGCGAATGACGCTCTCCGCAGTGACGCCCGGGTCGAAGCGATATGTCGCAGGGAACAGGTAGCCCTCGAGACTCGGTGCTTCGGCGGGCACACCGTAGATCGAGCGATCCGCAGCGGCCGCTTCGAAGTCGGCGACGGGAATGTCGGTCGCCGCGCTGAGCACCTCGAACGCCTGGGTGATGCTGCGACCCTCGTGGATGAGCGCGACGTGTTCGACGCGATTGGCGGGATCCTGAATGGCCTTGAGAGCGGCCTCGGAGCTCATCTGCTGCGCCAGCACGTAGTAGCCGGGGTAGAACGGGATCGGCGGATCCGCCTGGAGCAGCAGCGCATAGAACGCGTCGAAGCCCTTGATGATGTCCGCCTCGACGAGCTTGTTCGTGATGATGAAGCCGTCGTCGCCCTGCTCGATGACGAGCGTCGCCTCGCCGGTGCCTTCGCCGACGTAGTCCTCGGGCGGGAGCTCCCAGCCCATCACCTTGCGAACCTCATCCTCATAGTTCGCCCACACGTAGGCGACCGTCCCGGCGCCGAGGCCCAGGATGACGAGGATCGTGATGACGGTGGGGATCCAGAGCCGACGCCTCTTCGTGCTCGTCGGCGGGCGCTCGCCCTTCGCGGGTCTCTGGGCCTTCGGGGACTGCGCGCCCCTCGCGTTCGACGACTCCGATGCCCGCAGCTCACGGCGGGACATCGGCTGCGCGTCGGCGGGCTGTGTCACACGTGGGCTCGCCGAGCCGGATCGCGAGGCATCCGGCACTGCGGCACGAGGATCGTCGCCGAACAGGTCTTCCCAGCCGGTACCGTCTCGGGTTTCGTCAGCCACGGTTCACGATCCTTCGTCCGGGACGATGAGCATGCCAGGAGGATTCCCGGAGGCACGCTCGGCGTCGAGGGCAGTCTGCAGAATTATAGTTGCGGCAACCTGGTCGATGACGGGGCGTTGGCTGCGAGAGTCTCGCCCCGTCTGCCGCAGCGACCGCTCGGCCGTCACGGTCGAGAGGCGTTCGTCGACGAGACGAATCGGCAGTCCCGTCAGCTCTCCCAACGCCGTTGCGAAAGCCACCGCATCGTCGGTCGAGGCCGTAGCGGCACCCGACAGCGACAGCGGATGCCCCACCACGACCTCCACGGCCTCGGCTTCACGGGCGAGAGCGGCGACCTCCGCCACCGCCTCGTCGCTCCGCGCGACCGTGCGCACCGGGGTCGCAAGCATCCCATGATGATCGCTGAGGGCAACACCCACGCGGGCTCGACCGACGTCGACGCCGACCCGCACGCCCGGACGGAAAGTCATCCGGGCAGCTCGGCTCGAATCGCGTCGAGAGCGGCAGGAATCGCGGCGACGTCGGAACCGCCGCCCTGTGCGAGCTCGTCCTTGCCACCACCACCGCCGCCGAGCACCCCGGCGGCGACCTTCGCGAGAGCTCCAGCCCTCACGCCGAGGTCGCGCGCCGCCTGATTCGTTGCCACGATGACGGCGGGCTTGCCGTCGATGCCGCTCGCGATCGCGACGACCGCCGCGGATTCGCCGAGGCGACCGCGAACATCCATCACCAGGGATCTCACATCGTCAGCGGTCGATGCGCTGGGTACGCTCGCGATCACCCGGGTGAGTCCGCCCGTCGTCACTGCAGCAGAGACGAGATGGGGAGCCTGCTGTTGAAGCTCCGCGGCCTGCAGGGCGGCGATCTTCTTCTCCGCCGCCTTGAGATTCGCCGTGAGCTCCGCGATACGACCGGTCAGCTGGTCGCGAGGAGTCTTGAGGTTCGCCGTGAGCTCGGCGACGATCGCGCGCTCGGCGGCGAGGTCACGGAAGGCATCCATGCCGACCAGCGACTCGATGCGACGGTTCGTCGCACCGACCGATGCCTCGCTCACCACGCTGATCAGCCCGATCTCGGCGCTGCGCGAGACGTGGGTTCCGGCGCAGAGCTCCCGCGACCACGGTCCGCCGATATCGACGACCCGCACGGTATCGCCGTACTTCTCGCCGAACAACGCCATCGCACCGAGCGCCTTCGCCTCGTCGAGCGGCATCTCTCGCGTGACGACCTCGAGGTTGTCGCGAATCGCCACGTTGGCACGCTCCTCGATCTCGCTGCGGGTCGCAGGCGACAGCGGCTGACTCCAGCCGAAGTCCAGCCGCATGTAGCCGGCCTTGTTGTAGGAGCCGGCCTGGTGCGCGCCCGAGCCGAGCACCTCGCGCAGGGCCGCGTGGATGAGGTGGGTGGCGGAGTGCGCCCCCGCGGCGCCGTGTCGGTACTCGGCATCCACGATCGTCGTCGCCGCGTCGCCGACCCCGACCTCACCGCTCACGACCTTTGCTGCGTGGCTGATCAGCCCCTTGACCGGACGCTGCACATCGAGCACCTCGAGCTCGAAGCTCGCGCCCACGATGCGTCCGGCATCCGAATCCTGACCGCCCGACTCGGGGTAGAGCGCGGTCTCGGCGAGGATGACCTCGACGGTGTCGCCGGCGCTCGCGCGCGAGACCGAGTGACCGTCGCGGATGATGCCGAGCACGCTGGACTCGGTCTCGAGGAAGTCGTAGCCCGTGAACACGGTCTCGCCCTTGGCGCGGAAGTCGGCGTACACCGAGAGGTCGGCGAGCTGCGACTTGCGCGACTTGGCGTCGGCCTTCGACTTCGTGCGCTGCTCGGTCATGAGCGTGTCGAACGCGTCACGATCGACCGTGAGCCCTGCCTCTTCGGCCATCTCGAGCGTGAGATCGATCGGAAAGCCGAACGTATCGTGCAGCAGGAACGCCGTGTCGCCGGCGAGCTGCTTCGAGCCCTCGGCACGGGTCTTCTCGACCGCCACATCGAGGATGCTCGTACCGCTCGCCAGCGTGCTGAGAAAAGTCTCCTCCTCGGCGTAGGCGAGCTGCGAGATTCGCGCGTAGTCGTTCTCGACCTCGGGGTACGCCGCCTTCATCGCATCGCGCGAGGCGGTGAACAGCTCGGGGAACGTCGCCGCGTCGACGCCCAGCAGACGCATCGCGCGCACGGACCGGCGAAGCAGTCGGCGCAGGATGTAGCCGCGTCCCTCGTTCGACGGCGAGACGCCGTCGCTCATGAGCATGAGCGAGGAGCGCACGTGGTCGGCGATCACACGCATCCGCACATCGTCATCGTGGTCGGCGCCGTAGCGGCGACCCGAGAGCTCGGCGGCGCGATCGAGCACCGGACGAACCTGGTCGATCTCGTACATGTTCTCGACGCCCTGCTTGAGGAATGCCACGCGTTCGAGACCCATGCCGGTGTCGATGTTCTTCTTGGGCAGCTCGCCGACGACGGTGAACTCGGTCTTGCCGCGAACGTCGTCGAGCAGGTACTGCATGAAGACGAGGTTCCAGATCTCGATGAACCGGGAGTCGTCGACCGCGGGTCCGCCGTCCCTACCGTACGCGGATCCGCGATCGAAGTAGATCTCCGAGCAGGGACCACCCGGGCCGGACTGGCCGGTGTGCCAGTAGTTGTCCTCTTTGCCCAGGCGCTGAATGCGCTCCGCAGGCAGCCCCGCGATCCGCTTCCACAGCTCGGCGGCCTCGTCATCGTCCTCGTAGACCGTGACCCAGAGATCGCGCTCGGCGAAACCGTAGCCCCCCTCGGACTCGCCGCGCGTCAGGAGTTCCCACGCGTACTCGATCGCGCCCTCTTTGAAGTAGTCGCCGAACGAGAAGTTGCCGTTCATCTGAAAGAACGTGCCGTGCCGAGTGGTCTTGCCGACCTCCTCGATATCGTTCGTGCGAATGCACTTCTGAACGCTCGTCGCTCGAGGGTAGGGTGCGGGAACGAGACCCGTGAGGTAGGGGATGAACGGCACCATTCCGGCCACCGTGAACAGGAGCGTGGGGTCGTCGCTCACAAGGGAGGCAGACGGAACCACGGTGTGGCCGCGCTCGCCGAAGAAGTCGAGCCAGCGCCTGCGAATATCTGCGGTCTGCATGGTGTCCCGGTGTTAAGGCCGGGACGAGCCCGGGTAGAGAGCTGGGTGGTTACTTTCGCTTCAGGTCGGCGATGACATCCTCGGCCTCGGCGACGGCAGCACGAAGCTCCGCCTCACGAGCCTTGTAGCCCTCGACGACCGCGCTGCCGAACTCGCGGGCCTTGCTGTCGACGTCGCTGAAGAACTGGCGTCCCTGCGGAGTCTTGTTGAGCTGGTGCGCAGCGACGAATCCGCCGATGACACCGACAATGAGCCAACCGATTCTGTCCATGTCCCCTTGTTCCCTGGTTCACGAGTGTGTTCGGGCGGAAGCAATTCTTCCACCTCGTCAAGACTACGACGAACGGCCCCGCTTTCACACGGGGCCGTTCGGCAGCTGACTGGTGTATTGCCGCGCTAGCGCGTCGCGCAGCAGCGCAGATTCGCGCCGCCGCCTCTGCGGCACGCCGTGCTACGCACCGCTAGCGCGCCGCGTAGTACTCGACGACGAGCTGAACTTCGCACGTGATGGGAACCTCGGCGCGCTTCGGACGGCGAACGAGTCGCGCCTGGAGCTTGTCGAGCTCGACCTCGAGGTACGCGGGAACCTTGGGCAGAACATCGGCGTGGGCTCCGGCCGCCGCAACCTGGAAGGGTTCGAGAACCTCGCTGCGCGGGTGTACGTGGATGAGCTGACCCGGCTTGACGCGGAACGAGGGGCGGTCGACGCGCTTGCCGTCGACCATGATGTGGCGGTGCACGATCTGCTGACGGGCCTGAGCGGTCGTTCGGGCGAAACCGGCGCGAACGACGAGCGCGTCGAGACGCATCTCGAGCAGCTCGACCAGGTTCTCACCGGTCAGACCCTGAGTGCGACGAGCCTCCTTGAAGACGATGCGAAGCTGAGCCTCACGGATGCCGTACTGAGCGCGCAGACGCTGCTTCTCGCGCAGACGAACGGCGTAGTCGCTGTCGGTCTTGCGGCGGGTGCGTCCGTGCTCTCCCGGGGGGTAGGGACGCTTCTCGAGGTATTTGGCCGCCTTCGGGGTGAGAGCGAGGCCGAGGGCCCGCGAGAGGCGGGTCTTGCTGCGGGTGCGTGACTTGGTAGACACGGTTTCCTTTCGGTACTGACTGAACGTGCGTGCTGTAGGTCGTATGGGGCGTTCCGAGACAGGCTGAGTTCGAGAAACGCCCTGCGCGCGGGGACACCGCGAAGTACTCGAGGGATTGGCCGTGGGCTTGTCTGGCTAAAGGACCGGCCCTTCAGAATGCGGACCTCGCTGCAGCCGTGCGCGAAAACCCTCTGTAGGCGACCTCTAGAGTAGCAGATTCCTGGGTATCGACAGAGCCAACCGTGCTCTCAAGGCTCGATGATGCGCCGCAGCCTCTCGAGTCGGGCGGCCACGTCGCGCTCATAGCCCCGCTCGGTGGGTTCGTAGTAGCGGATGCCGCGCAATTCATCCGGCGCGTACTGCTGTCGCACCACGCCGACCGCGTCATCGTGCGGGTATCGGTAGCCGTTTCCGTGCCCCAGCTTCTTCGCTCCGGGATAGTGCGCATCACGCAGATGGGTCGGCACGCGACCGATCTTCCCCGCCCGCACATCGGCGATCGCTCTGTCGATCGCCAGGTAGGACGCGTTCGACTTGGGCGCGGTCGCGAGATAGGTGACGGCCTCGGCGAGCGGGATTCGACCCTCGGGCATGCCGATGAGCTGCACCGCGTCGGCCGCAGCCACCGCGATGGTCAGCGCCTGCGGGTCGGCCATGCCGATGTCCTCGGCGGCCAGGATGATGATGCGGCGAGCGATGAACCGCGGATCCTCGCCCGCCTCGATCATTCGCGCGAGGTAGTGGATCGCCGCGTCGACGTCACTCCCCCGCACCGACTTGATGAAGGCGCTGATGACGTCGTAGTGCTCATCGCCCTGCCGGTCGTAGCGCAGGAGCGCACGATCCACCGCGGTCGACACGATCTCGGGGGTGATCACCGCCCGCTCGCCCTCAGCGGCCAGGGTCGATGCGGCGATGGCGGATGCCTCGAGCGCCGTGAGGGTGCGACGTGCGTCTCCCGAGGCCAGCTGCACGAGAGCGGCTCGCGCGTCAGGCTCCAGGTCGACGGCACCGTCGAGGCCGCGCTGTTCGCTGAGGGCTCGATCGACCAGTTCCCCGAGGTCGTCATCGGTGAGTGGTTCCAGCCGAAGAAGCAGTGAACGCGACAGCAGCGGTGCGATGACCGAGAACGACGGGTTCTCGGTCGTCGCCGCCACGAGAATGACCCAGCCGTTCTCCACCCCGGGGAGCAGGGCGTCCTGCTGCGCCTTCGTGAACCGGTGGATCTCGTCGAGGAACAGCACGGTCGTGAGGCCGTAGAGGTCGCGTGCGGTCATCGCCTCCTGCATGACCTCGCGCACATCCTTGACCCCGGCCGTGACCGCGGAGAGCTCCACGAACTTGCGCCCCGAGGTGCGGGCGAGCGCCCCCGCAATCGTTGTCTTGCCCGAGCCGGGGGGACCCCAGAGAATGACGGAGCTCGCGCCGCGAGAATCGGCAGCGTCACTGGCGAGTGCTCGCAGCGGTGATCCCGGTGTCAGCAGATGCTCCTGGCCGACGAGCTCGTCGAGCGTGCGCGGACGCATACGCACCGCGAGCGGAGTGATTCCCGTGCGCAGTCCCGGTTGAGCGTCAGCCATAGCGCCATGCTAGTTGGCACCACCGAGACGCCCCGTTCCACCGATGCACCAGCCGACCGGTACAGTGCTTTCGGTACAGTGCTGTGGGGCCGTTTGGCCGTGTCGATCTGGAGGAAACGTGGCACGAAGCAAGAGTGCAGAGCGCGAAGCACGGCAGGCGCGCGAACGGTTGCGCACCTACACCGCTCGACAGACAGTGCACGAGACCGCCACCCATCGCCGCGACCGAGACAACTGGATCGCTATCATCGCCGCGGTGGCAGTCGTCGCCCTTGTCACGGTCGCTCAGCTCGCCTACTTCAGCAGCGGCCCCGGCGCGCCCGTCGCGGCGCCGAACGCCTCACCGCACGAGACCCAGGATCCGTCCCAGCTCGTGGGCGACATCCCGTCACCCGAACTCTCCGAGTTCCGCACCTGGACCGGTGAGCTCGCCCTCAACGACGTCGAACTCGACTTCGAACTCGATGGGGCGGCCGCGCCGCAGGCCGTCGCCGCGTTCGTGCAGCAGGTGCAGAACGGCTACTTCATCGACAAGACGTGCCACCGCCTCACGACGGGTGGAGCCAAGCTCATCCAGTGCGGCTCGCTCGACGGCACGGGCGCGGGCGACCCCGACTTCCGCTTCGGCCCGCTCGAGAACACGCCCGCCGACAACCTCTACGCCAGGGGCGTCATCGCGCTCGCACGCGCGGGCGGTGACGCGTACAGCCAGGGGCACCAGTTCTTCATCATGTACGAGACAGGCACGCTTCCCCGCGACCTCGCCGGCGGATACACGGTCTTCGGTCGAGTGACGGGCGGCCTTGACGAGTTCGTCGAGCAGATCGCGAGCGAGGGCGTGGTAGACGGAGCCGCCGACGGCCTGCCCGTGGTGGAGACCATCATCACTTCGGTGACGGTCCAGTAACAGCCTCGTTGGGGCCAAGCCCTCGTGCAATAGGCTGGTGCACGATGCGCCGTGCCGCCCGTAGCGCTCGCAGCAGCGATTCGTGGCGGCCTGAGATACCGAGAATCAAGGTGGTTGCGAGTGGTTGACAGTCAGGCTCCGTGGGGTCGAGTAGACGAAACGGGTACCGTTTTCGTTCGCACGGCCGACGGTGAGCGTGCCGTCGGACAGTTTCCCGACGCTACCCCCGAAGAAGCACTCGCCTACTACGAACGCAAATTCGTCGAGCTCGAGGGCCAGGTGACGCTGCTCGAGCAGCGCGTGAAGCGCGGTGCCTCCGCGTCGAGCGTGACCAGTGCGCTCGAGTCCTTGCGCTCGTCCATCGCCGACGCCGGCGCGGTGGGTGACCTCGCGTCGCTCAGCACGCGACTGGATGCCCTGCACGGCAGCGTCGGAGAGCTCACCGAGGCACAGGCCGCCGAGGCCAAGGCCGCCGTGCAGCAGGCGATCGCCGACCGTACCGTCATCGTGGAACAGGCCGAGGCTCTCGCCGCGAAGGATCCCTCCACCGTGCAGTGGAAGCAGGCATCCCAAACCCTCGATGGGCTGTTCGCCAGTTGGAAGGACGCACAGCAGAACGGCCCGCGCCTGCCGAAGAGCGATCGTGATGAGCTGTGGACGCGGTTCCGCACCGCGCGCACGAAGATCGAGACGGGCCGACGCGCGTTCTTTGCCGAGCTCGATGCGGCGCACAAAGACGTTCGCTCGCGCAAGCAGGAGCTCGTCGAGAAAGCCGAAGCACTGGCAGGCAAGGGCGTCGACGGCATCAGCGAGTATCGTGCACTGCTCGATCAGTGGAAGTCCGCCGGCCGTGCCGGCAAGAAGGTCGACGATTCGCTCTGGGCCAAGTTCTCTGCGGCCGGTGACGTGCTCTACGCCGCGAAGGCGGAGCAGGACGCCAAGGATGACGAGGAGTTCGCGGGCAATCTCACGCTCAAGCTCGCCCTGCTCGACGAGGCCGAGCCGTTGCTCGGGGAGACCGACCGCGACAAGGCTCGGACCGCGCTGCTATCGATCCAGAAGCGGTGGGATGCGATCGGCAAGGTTCCGCGAGACAGCGTTCGCACGGTTGAAGACCGCCTGCGCAAGGTCGAGGCCGCCGTTCGCAAGCTCGACGACGACCACTGGCAGCGCAACAATCCCGAGCGCAAGGCGCGCAGCGAGGGGCTCGCGGCACAGTTGGGCGACGCCATCGCCAAGCTCGAGCAAGAACTCGACGCCGCCAAGCAGTCCGGCGACGACAGGCGCATCAAGGAAGCGACCGAGGCTCTCGACGCCCGCAAGGCATGGCTCGGCGCGATCGGCGGCTGAGCGACGTGCTGTGCGCGCAGACCACCGGGATCTTCCACAGCGCGAAAGTTTTCACAGCGGGCAGGATGTCAGCGAGTTGAACCGCACGAGTCGGTCACACTCGAACAGTGACCGCATCGCACCGCCTGCCTGATCCGCGCCGCCTGCCCGGCACGCACCGCTTGCCCGACATGCTCAGTGTCGCCGAGCTTCCCGAGACCGAGCTTTGCACCGCCCTGCTCGACGGCGAGGTCGTTCGTGTGGGCCCGGGGTTCGCACCGATCGATCTGCCCGACAGCGTGGAACAGCGCGCTCGGGCACTCGGGCTCGTGCTGCCGCGGCGGCTTATCGCCGACCGCCGCACGGCGGCGTGGGTGCACGGGGCTATCCGGGCGCTCCCACGGCGTCTCGAGGCCTGTGCACGGGCCGATGAGCGGGCTAGCTCGCTGCTGCTCAGCGACGCCTCGGTGCGCGAGGTGATCATCGATGACCGCGAGTTGCTCGACCTGGACGGCGTTCGCGTCACCCAGCCCCTGCGCACGGTGCTCGATCTCGTGCGATCCCCCGAGTTCGACGACGCTCTCGCCGCCGTAGCCCGTGCGGTCTCGGCGCACTGCGGCGTCACCCTGAGCGAGTGTCTAGCCGAACTCCGCCGTCGACGACACCTGCCGAAGAAGAGCGAGGCCATTGCCCGCCTGAGTCTGGCTCTCGGCTAGCCGACAGCCCCGCAGCCCCGCAGCTCAGCCAGCGTTGATGCGATAGACGTCGTAGACCTGGTCGATTCGACGCACGGCGTTGAGCACGCGTTCGAGATGAGTCGTGTCACCCATCTCGAACAGGAACTTGCTGAGTGCCAGCCGATCACTCGATGTCGTGACCGTCGCGGACAGGATGTTGACGTGGTGCTCCGAAAGCACCCGTGTGACGTCGGAGAGCAGCCCTGAACGGTCGAGTGCTTCCACCTGAATCTGAACCCGGAACACGCTCGACTTCGTCGGCGCCCACTCCACATCGATCAGGCGGTCGGGCTGTGACAGCAGCGACTTCGAGTTGACGCAGTCGGCTCGGTGCACTGAAACGCCGGCACCGCGCGTGACGAATCCGAGAATGTCATCGCCGGGCACGGGGGTGCAGCACTTGGCGAGCTTGACGAGGATGTCCGGCGCGCCACGCACGAGAATGCCCGAGTCGCTGTTGCGCAGCACTCTCGGCTTCGAGGGCGTGAACGGAACCTCGTCGTCCTCGGGGTCGGTGGTGACGATCGAGAGCACCTTCTCGATCACGGACTGGGTGGAGACGTGCCCTTCACCCACCGCCGCATAGAGCCCCGACACGTCCTCGTAGCGCAGCTGCGAGGCCACCTCGCTGAACGAGTCCTGGTTCATCAGCTTCTGCAGCGGCAGGTTCTGCTTGCGCATGGCGCGCGCTATGGCGTCCTTGCCCTGCTCGATCGCCTCTTCCCGGCGCTCCTTCGTGAACCACTGCTTGATCTTGTTGCGCGCCCGGGTGCTCTTCACGAACGAGAGCCAGTCCTTGCTGGGGCCGGCATCCGGGTTCTTCGACGTGAACACCTCGACGACCTCACCGCTGTTGAGCTCGGTGTCCAGCGGCACAAGGCGACCGTTGACCTTTGCGCCCATGGTGCGGTGACCGATCTCGGTGTGCACGGCGTAGGCGAAGTCGAGCGGCGTTGCCCCTGCGGGCAGTCCGATGACCTTGCCCTGCGGGGTGAATACGTACACCTCCTTTGCGCCGATCTCGAAACGCAGCGACTCGAGGAACTCGCCAGGGTCACTCGTCTCGGCCTGCCAGTCGGAGATGTGCGCGAGCCAGGCCATCTCGGTGTTGGCCGACGCGTCACCCTTGCCGGCGTCGCCCTTGCCCCCGACGCGGTCCTTGTACTTCCAGTGCGCGGCGACACCGAACTCTGCTCGCTGGTGCATCTCCGTCGTGCGGATCTGGATCTCCACCGCGCGCCCCTTGGGGCCGATCACGGTGGTGTGCAACGACTGGTACAGGTTGAACTTGGGGGTCGCGATGTAGTCCTTGAAGCGACCGGGGATCGGATTCCAGCGCGCGTGGATCGCTCCGAGCGCTGCATAGCAGTCGCGAACCGAGTTGACGACGATGCGGATGCCGACGAGATCGTAGATGTCGTCGAACTCTCGTCCGCGCTGAATCATCTTCTGATAGATCGAGTAGTACTGCTTGGGGCGGCCCCCGACGGTGGCGCGGATCTTCGCCGCCTTGAGATCCTCATTGACTGCGGCGATGACCTCGTCGACGTAGCTCTCCCGCTGGGGTGAGCGCTCTTTGACGAGCGATTCGAGCTCGACGTAGACCTTGGGGTTCAGCACTTGGAACGACAGGTCTTCGAGCTCGAGCTTGATCGCCTGGATGCCGAGCCGGTGGGCGAGTGGAGCGTAGATCTCCAGTGTCTCCTGCGCCTTGCGCGTCGCGGACTCGCTCGACACGAAACCCCACGTGCGGGCGTTGTGCAGGCGATCGGCGAGCTTGATGACGAGCACGCGGATGTCCTTCGACATCGCCACGACCATCTTGCGAACGGTCTCGGCCTGAGCGCTGTCCCCGTACTTGAGCTTGTCGAGCTTCGTAACGCCGTCGACGAGCATCGCGATCTCGTCACCGAAGTCCGAGCGCAACTGGCCCAGCGAGTACTCGGTGTCCTCGACGGTGTCGTGCAGCAGCGCGGCGGCGATGGTGATGGGCCCGATGCCGAGGTCGGCAAGGATCTGCGCTACCGCAAGAGGGTGGGTGATGTAGGGCTCGCCGCTCTTTCGCAGCTGGCCCTCGTGGGCATCCCGCGCCACGGCGTGCGCACGCTCGATGAGCGCGACGTCGGCCTTGGGGTGGCTCGCGCGAACGGTCTTGACGAGTCTTTCGAGAGCGCCGGCGGGCTGAGCCCGCGAGAAGATTCGAGGCATGAAGGAGCGCAGAAGCGGCGCGGGCGGCGTCGGATTCGACGCGCTCGGTGCGGGCGGAACCGGCTGAACCGGCGTCTCCGTCATCGCGCTCACCTCCTCGACCACCGGCCACATCAACCACGTGGCCTCTCGGCCAAAATTAGCACCGCGGGGTGCGAACCGCGTGCAGGCTAGTTCGTCGCGCTCGCCTTGCGGGAGGCCACGATTCGCGCCTCCTGCTTCTTCAGCTCGGGCTCGTTCTGGCGCAGATGCGCATAGACCGGTGCCGCGATGAAGATCGTCGAGTAGGTTCCGACGAGCATGCCGATGAACAGGGCGAGCGCGATATCGCGAAGCGTTCCCGCCCCCAGCAGAACCGATCCGATGAAGAGAATCGAGCCGACCGGGAGGATGGCGACCACCGAGGTGTTGATGGAGCGCACGAGCGTCTGATTGACGGCGAGATTGACCGACTCGGCAAAGGTTCGCGTGAGTCCCCCGCCGTCTTCGGATGTGTTCTCGCGAATCTTGTCGAAGACCACGACGGTGTCGTAGAGCGAGTAGCCGAGAATCGTCAGGAACCCGATCATGGCAGCGGGCGTGACCTCGAACCCGAAGACGCCGTAGGCACCCGCCGTGATGGCGAGGTCGTGAAGCAGCGCGATCATGGCCGCGAGCGACATCTTCCACGTGCGGAAGTAGATGGCCATCACGACCCCCGCTAGCACGAGGAAGATGATGAGCGCCCGGATTGCGCTGCTCGTGATGTCCTGGCCCCAGGTCGCGCCGACGAACGACGCGTCCACATCGCTCGAGTTGACGTTGTACGCCTGCGCGAGCGCGTCGCGCACGTCGTCGCTCTCACGGTTCGTGAGCTGGTCCGTCTGGATTCGCAGTGTGTCGCCACCGATGACCGCTATGCGCGTCACCGCTCCCGGAACGACGGTCGCCACGGCGTTCTGTGCGATGGACTGGTCCTGCTCGGCCACGTCGGAGACCGTGAACTGCGAGCCACCCGTGAACTCGATTCCGAAGGCGAATCCGCCTCGGCCGATGGTGCCGACGACCGCAACGATGATGAGCGCGATCGCGATCGAGTACCAGAGCACGCGTCGTCCGACGAAGTTGAACGAGAGCTTGCCGGTGTAGAGGTCATTGCCGAACTGGGCGAAACTGCGCATCAGCCGTCCTTCCTCTCACCGCGACTATCGGCTTCGGCGGCTTTTCGCTCCGCGATCGTCTGCCTGCGTGCTGCTTCCTTGCTGCTCTTGGCACGCTTGGTGGCGCCCACGGCAACGGGCTCGCGGAACTGCGCGCGACCACGATAGACGGCGCCGAGCGCCTTCGGGTCGAGGCCCGAGAGTCGGTGCCCGTCGCCGAAGAACCTGGTCTTCGCCAGCAGTTGCAAGAGCGGATGCGTGAACATCGTCACGACGAGCAGGTCGACGAGCGTCGTGAGGCCGAGCGTGAGCGCGAAGCCCTGCACGTTTCCGACCGCGAGAATGAAGAGGATCGCCGCAGCGAGGAAGTTGACCGTGTCGGAGGCGAAGATCGTGCGCAGGGCGCGCTTCCAGCCTGCCTCCACCGCTGACTCGAGCCCGCGGCCGTCGCGCAGCTCGTCTCGGATTCGCTCGAAGTAGACGATGAACGAGTCCGCGGTGATGCCGATCGCGACGATGAGGCCGGCGACGCCCGCGAGTGACAGTCGGTAGCCTTCCCGCCAGGACAGGATCGATATGAGCAGGTAGGTGATGACCGCCGCCATCGTGAGCGAGGCGACCGTGACGAGACCGAGCGTTCGATACTGGAAGAGCGAGTAGACGACGACGAGCACGAGACCGATTGCCCCGGCAAGCAGGCCGCTCTCGAGCTGGCTGGTGCCGAGGGTTGCCGAGATCGTGTCCTGAGTGAGCACGGTGAAGCCGATGGGCAGCGCGCCGAACTTGAGCTGGTCCGCGAGCACCTTCGCCGTCTCCTGCGTGAAGTTTCCGGTGATCTGAGGCTTGCCGTCGGGTATCAGGGCGTTCATCGTCGGGGCGGTGATGACCTTGCCGTCGAGCACGACGGCGAACTGGTTCCGCGGGTCGTTCGTGGGGAACGCGAAGAGTCGACGCGACACCTCGGTGAACAGTTGGGTGCCTGCCTCGTCGAACGTGATGGTGACACCCCATCGGCCCGTGCTCACACCGGTTGAACTCATCACAAGGTCGGCAGTGGCATCCGTGATGTGCTCGCCGGTGAGCAGGGCACCGCTTGCTTCGTTCTTGTCGACCGGGCCGAGGAGGTATTTGATCGTCAAGGTGTCGTCACAGGTGATGAGCGGCTTGTCGCTCGGTGCCACGCTCAGGGTCGCCTCGTCGACGCTGTCACAGGTGAAATTCGTGAACTCGTCGAAGAGCTCTTCGGTGATCCACGCGTAATCGCTCGCATCGGTGGGGGTCGGCGGGGTCGAGGGCTCTGCTGTCTGTTCGGGCTGTTCGGCCTCCGCTGGCTCGTCACCCTCGGTGAGTTCTTCGGCCTCCGCAGACTCGTCACCCTCGTTCGGTGCGGGCGTCGCGCTCGGCGACGGCGCAGGTGTCGACGACGCAGCGTCCCAGGTCAAGACGGGCCGGAACTCGAGCTTCGCCGACGCCTCGAGGCGCTCCATCGTGGCCTCGTCGGGCACACCGGGAAGCGAAACGACGACGTTCTGCCCGCTCGTCGCGATCTCGGCCTCGGCAACACCCGTGGCGTCGACACGCTGACGAATGATCGCGACCGACTGATCGAGTTGTTCCTGCGAGACCGTCTGGCCGCTCTCGAGCTGCGGGGCAAGGATGATCTGCGTTCCGCCCTCGAGGTCTAGCGCGAGCTTCGGCACGAAGCTCGCGCCGCCCCAGAGAACGCCGCCTCCGAGAATGGCAAGCAGTCCGAGCACGATCACAACGAACCACGTGAGGGTGCGCTGCGCCTTCTTCACCGGCGATGGTCTTGCTGCCACGTGGGGCTCGGCTTTCTACGGAGGGTCGGAAACGAATGGCTTCGAGCCGCACGAGCGGCCCACAACAGGCTAGTGCCTAGGGTCTAGGACTTGTTACCTTTGCCGCCCGGCTTGTCCTTGCCGCCCGACTTTCCGTTGCTGTCCGGGTCGACGCGCTCACCGTACTGCGGTTCGTTCAGGTGAATCGCGTTGGACTGGTTGAGCTGCGGACCGCTCGTCGACCCGTCGGTTTCGCTGCCGCTCTCGACGGCCTCGGGCTCAGCATCCACAGCCGGCTTGAGCAGCACCTGCCGGTGCACCCGAGCCGTCACTCCGGGCGAGATCTCGAGAACGGCGATGTTCTCGTCTTCGTCGATCGACACGATCGTGCCGAAGAGGCCGAAGTTCGTCATGACCTCGGTGCCGGGAACCATCGCCTCACGACGTTTTTCAGCCTCGGCCTGGCGCTTGCGGCTGTTGCGGAACTGGAAGTAGAGAAACGCCGCCAGCACTACCAGCAGGAGGATGATCGTAATGTCGGGCATGCGTGGGTGAACCTTCCGGGTTGCTGCGGAGTAGTCTTCGGCCGAACGGCCACCTTGAATTATAGGTCATCCTCGAACAGTGCCGCGGAGCGTCGTGTCACCCCGCGGTGCGAATAGGCCGCTTTCGTCGCCACCCGACCCCGTGGGGTACGCGTCAACAGCCCCATCCGCACGAGAAAGGGTTCCACCACCGACTCGATCGTCTCGGCCTCCTCGCCGACCGAGACGGCGAGCGTGCCGAGTCCTACCGGTCCCCCGTCGAATCGTTCGAGAATGATGTCGAGCACGGCACGGTCGAGCCGATCCAGGCCGAGCTCGTCGACGTCGTAGAGCTCGAGAGCGGCGTGCACGGCATCCAGCCCGCTCGAATCGTGAACGAGCATGTAGTCGCGCACACGGCGCAGCAGCCGATTCGCGATGCGCGGTGTGCCACGGCTGCGACCGGCGATCTCGCCGAGTGCGTGCCGTTCGATGTCGAGACCCAGCAGGGTGGCCGCGCGAGTCAACACCTGCTCGAGCTCGGCATCGTCGTAGAACTCGAGGTGCGCGGTGAAGCCGAAGCGATCCCGAAGCGGGTTGGGAAGCAACCCCGACCGTGTCGTCGCACCGACGATCGTGAAGGGTGCCAGGTCGAGTGGAATCGACGTTGCGCCCGCCCCCTTGCCGACCATGATGTCGATGCGAAAGTCTTCCATGGCGAGGTAGAGCATCTCCTCGGCCGAGCGCGCCATCCGGTGGATCTCATCGATGAACAGCACCTCGCCCGGCACCAGCGATGAGAGCAGCGCGGCCAGGTCGCCGGCATGCTGGATCGCGGGGCCGCTCGAGAGCCGGAGGGGTCTTCGGCTCTCCTCGGCGACGATCATCGCGAGAGTGGTCTTGCCGAGACCGGGTGGGCCTGCCAGCAGGATGTGGTCAGGCGTACGGTTCTGCAGCTGCGCGGCGTCGAGCAACAGCTGAAGCTGCGCGCGCACCTTGGCCTGACCCACGAACTCGGTGAGGGTCTTGGGTCTAAGGGCGCCCTCGAAGGCGAGCTCGGCATCCGACTCCGGTGTCGGCACGGCGATGCGGGATTCGTCGCTCATCGGCCACCTCCGCTCGAGGCGCGTGCCGGTCCCAGCTCGGCCAGGGCGATGCGCAGGAGCGCCTGAACGCTCTGACGATCGGCCTCCGTGGCCTGCGCGGTGGCGTCTTCGACGGCTCGAGCGGCGACCTTCTCGTTCCAGCCGAGGCCCGCGAGGGCGGAGACGACGCGCTCGGTGACGGATGTCGAGGCGGAAGCCGTGCCCGCGGACGCCGCCGAGGTCGCGAACAGCTTGCCCGCGAGCGACACGACGATGAGCTTGGCGGTCTTGGGGCCGATTCCGGGTGCCTTGCGAAACACGGAGTCGTCTTCGCGCGCTACCGCGCCCGCGATCTCGTCGACGCTCAGCTCACTCAGCACGCCCATGGCCGACTTCGGGCCGACACCGCTCACCCCGAGCAGCAGGTCGAAAGTCTCGCGGCTGGCCTGGTCGACGAAGCCGTAGAGAGACAACTCGTCTTCGCGCACGATGAGCGCGGTGCTGAGCGTCGTCGTCTCTCCCTCGCGCAGGGTGAGCGCGTGAGCAGCGGTGACGACGACCTTGAGCCCCACTCCTCCCACGCCGATGACCAGGCTCGTCCCCGACAGGGAGAGCACGGTGCCGGCAAGGGAGGCGATCACCCTCTCAGCCTACGGGCGGCCCCCGACGAGGCTGCGGAGGCTTCTGCGGCGCGCCACGCCTCTTGAGCGGGAGTGAGCGGGCCCGCGCTCGCGGAAGCGGAACCGTTCGACCGCCACGCGTGGCAGATGGCGAGGGCGAGCGCGTCACTCGCGTCCGCCGGTTTCGGCACGGCATCGAGTCGCAGAACCTTGGCCACCATCGTGCCGAGCTGCTTCTTCTCCGCCTGGCCGAAGCCTGTGAGTGCGGCTTTGACCTCGGTCGGCGTGTGAAATCCGATAGCGAGCCCGCGCTGCGCCGCCGACCGCAGCGCGACGCCGCTCACCTGCGCCACTCCCATGACGCTGCGCAGGTTCTGCTGAGCGAACACACGCTCGATCGCAACGGCATCGGGGCTGAACTCGTCGAGCAACCGCTCGATTCCGTCGCCGAGTTCGAGCAAGCGCAGTTCGAGCGCCCGGTCCGCGGCCGTGCGCAAGACCTCGACGTGAACGAGGGATGCGGTGCGATTCGCCGCGACATCCACCACTCCCACGCCGCAGCGGGTGAGACCCGGATCGATGCCTAGAACCCGCACGGTCACCACCTAGTCGACGGGAGCATCCGGCTGCCGGTTCATTCGACTACCCGTCGGCGACTACTCATTGGTGTCTACTCATTGGTGTCTACTCATCGGTATCGAGCTCGGCCTGAACCTCGGGCGAGATCTCGAAGTTGCCATAGATGTTCTGAACGTCGTCGCTGTCTTCGAGCGCGTCGATCAAGCGGAACACCTTGCGCGCGGTTTCGGCATCGACGGCGATGCTCACGTTCGGCACGAACTCGGCCTCGGCCGAGTCGTAGTCGATACCGGCCTCTTGCAACGCGGTGCGAGCACCGACGAGGTCGGTGGGTTCGGTGATGATCTCGAAGCCGGCTCCCCGATCGAGCACCTCCTCGGCACCGGCTTCGAGCACGGCGCCGAGGATGCTGTCCTCATCGACATCGTCGGTCTTGGTTATCGAGATGACGCCCTTGCGGTTGAAGTTGTAGGCGACACTGCCGGGGTCTGCCATGGTGCCGCCGTTGCGCGTCATCAGGGTGCGCACCTCTGCCGCCGCGCGATTCTTGTTGTCGGTGAGGCACTCGATGAGCAGAGCGACACCGCCGGGCGCGTAGCCCTCGTACATGATCGTCTGGTAGTCGACCGACTCCCCGCTGAGTCCCGCTCCGCGCTTGATGGCACGGTCGATGTTGTCATTGGGCACCGAGGTCTTCTTGGCCTTCTGAACCGCGTCGACCAGCGTCGGGTTGCCGGAGAGGTCGGCACCGCCGATCTTTGCTGCGACCTCGATGTTCTTGATGAGCTTGGCGAACGACTTCGCGCGACGAGCGTCGATGACGGCCTTCTTGTGCTTGGTCGTCGCCCACTTGGAATGCCCTGACAATGGCAGCCTCTCTCTCGATGTACGCCGGTAGTCTACCGAGCCGCCCGCGGCCGCGCCTTGACCCCCGCCTCGCGCAGCTCCAGCGCGGCGAGCTTGCGGAGCACCGCCGGCTCACCCGATCGCCACGCATGGACCGGGGTTCGCGAGATCGCCGCGAGATCGTTGCGCGATCCGTTGACGAGAGCGCGAAGAGCAAGCAGGTCGTGACCGTCGTCGAGCCTCTGCAGCTGGTTCGCGGCGGTTGCCCGCTGGATGAACACCCAGCGACGCCTCAGCCATACCCAGCAGACGAGCACCACAACCGCCAGCGCGACGATGACGCCGATCACATTGCCCAGCGTGATGATGAAGCCCTCCGTCGCGGTGCCGAAGTCGGCGATCGTCGTGCCGGTGTGACTCGCCGAGTCGAACGGGAACCGCACCGCGTCACCGACGAGCGGGATCTGCCCGAGCGCGTCGCCCGCATCCACCATGGCCGTCTCGAACCCCAGCCCCGCGGACCGCAGCTGCCGTCCCAGCTCGCCCACCGCGCCGATCACACCGGCGACGGCCATCCCGAGCCAGATGCCGAGTCCGATCACGGTGAGGGCGAGCACGTCCGCCGCGATCTGGCTGATTCGACGAGGCACGAAATCCGAATAGATCTTCATGCCACCAGCATGACGGCAGGTGCGCCGGTTAAGCGACCCCGCCCGCGACTGCCCTGCGCACGCGCTCCACGAAATACTCGTGAAAGCGGTGGTCCCCCGTCATCTCGGGGTGAAAGCTCGTCGCCAGCACGTTGCCCTGCTCGACCGCGACGATGCGCCCGTCATCGAGGGTGGCGAGAGCGGTGACGCCGTCGCCGAGTCGCTCGACCACGGGCGCACGGATGAAGACGGCGTGCAGCGGAGGATCGCCGAGCACGGGCACGTCGAGCTCGGTCTCGAAGGAGTCGACCTGGGAACCGAAAGCGTTTCGGCGAACGTCGACGTCGAGGGCATCCAGGCTCTGCTGACCGTTGATGCCGTCGAGGATCTCGTGCGAGAGCATGATCATCCCGGCGCAGGTGCCGTACACGGGCAGGCCGTCGGCGATCGCCGCAAGCAGAGGCTCGCGCACGCCGAAGCTGCGCGAGAGCTTGTCCATGACGCTCGACTCACCGCCCGGGATGATGAGGCCGTCGATCGTGCCGAGTTCCTCGGCTCGGCGGACACGTACGACGCCCACACCCAGTTCATCGAGCACCGCGGCGTGCTCGCGAACGTCGCCCTGCAGGGCCAGCACGCCGATGGTGAGGGACTTCACGTTCTGTGCCTCGATTTCGATACGCCGCTGCGCGGCTACTCAATCAACGGGAATGTTACGCCGCTGCGCGGCTACTCAATCAACAGGGATGTTACGCCGCTACGCGGCTACTCAATCAACGGGGATGGAGAGACCTACGCGCTGGTCGACCGGCGAGACTGCGCGGTCACTCGACCGGCGGAACTGTTACCAGCCACGCTCGGCGAGGCGGTGCGGTGCGGGCAGATCGGACACGTTGATGCCGACCATGGCCTCGCCGAGTCCGCGCGAGGTCTCCGCGATGACATCGGGGTCGTCGAAGAAGGTCGTGGCCTTGACGATCGCTGCGGCACGCTTCTCGGGGTTGCCCGACTTGAAGATGCCCGAACCGACGAAGACGCCGTCGGCGCCGAGCTGCATCATCAGCGCGGCATCCGCCGGGGTCGCGACTCCGCCCGCGGTGAAGAGCACGACAGGAAGCGTGCCCGTCTCGGCGATCTCGGCGACGAGCTCGTAGGGCGCCTGAAGCTCCTTCGCGGCGACGTAGAGCTCGTCCTTCGTCTTCGACTTCAGCGCGTTGATCTCGCCGGTGATCGTGCGGATGTGCTTGGTCGCCTCCGAGACATCCCCCGTGCCCGCCTCGCCCTTCGAGCGGATCATCGCCGCGCCCTCGGTGATGCGACGCAGCGCCTCCCCCAGATTCGTCGCACCGCAGACGAAGGGAACCGTGAACTGCCACTTGTCGATGTGGTTGACGTAGTCGGCGGGGCTCAGCACCTCGGACTCGTCGATGTAGTCCACCTTGAGCGCCTGCAAGACCTGAGCCTCGACGAAGTGTCCGATGCGGGCCTTCGCCATGACCGGGATGGAGACGGCGGAGATGATGCCGTCGATGAGGTCGGGGTCGCTCATGCGGGCGACACCGCCCTGCGAGCGGATGTCGGCGGGAACGCGCTCGAGCGCCATGACCGCGACGGCACCGGCGTCCTCGGCGATCTTCGCCTGGTCGGCGGTGACGACGTCCATGATCACACCGCCCTTGAGCATCTCGGCGAGGCCGCGCTTGACGCGGCTCGAGCCCAGTTCGGTGGTGGAGTCCTTAGTCTTGGCCATGGCCTCTATGCTACTCGCCGCCGGAGGCCTTCCATTGCTCAGCGATGGCCGTGCGCACCTCGCCAAGCAGGCGTGGAAGCGCCTTCGTTCCCGCGATGATCGGAAAGAAGTTCGCATCGAGCGACCAGCGCGGAACGACGTGCTGGTGCAGGTGCTCGGCGATTCCGGCCCCCGCGACGCGCCCCTGGTTCATCCCGAGGTTGAATCCGTCGCACTTCGCGACCTCGCGAACGACCCGCATCGCGGTCTGTGTGAGGCGGCCGATCTCGGCGATCTCCTCCTCGGTGGCCTCGTCATACAACGCAACATGGCGGTACGGGCAGACCAGCAGGTGGCCCGAGTTGTACGGGAACAGGTTCAGCAGCACGAAGGCATGCTCGCCGCGGTGCACGATAAGAGCCTTCTCGTCCGTCATGCTCGGGGCGAGGCAGAACGGACACTGGTCCTTCGCCGGTTGCTGGCCGTCTTCGATGTAGGCGATGCGGTGCGGGGTCCACAGGCGCTGGAACGCGTCGGGCACCCCCGCGAACGTCGAACTGAGCTCGACCTCGGAGAACTCGTCGCGATCGTAGTTGCCCACGCTAGACCTGTGCCTTCGTCTCGATCGCGTCGACGATTCTGGTGATGGCGTCGGCGATCGGCACGCCGTTCTCCTGACTTCCGTCACGGAAGCGGAAGCTCACCGAGCCGTTCGCCGCATCCTCGGCCCCCGCGATGAGCTGGAACGGGACCTTCTGCAGCGTGTGCGTGCGGATCTTCTTCTGCATGCGCTCGCTCGAGGCGTCGATGTCAGCACGCACACCCTTTGCGCGCAACTGCGCGATGACGTCGCCCAGATACTCCTCGTGCTCCTCAGAAACCGGGATGCCGACGACCTGCACCGGGGCAAGCCACGCCGGGAAGGCGCCCGCGTAGTGCTCGAGCAGGATGGCGAAGAACCGCTCGATCGAGCCGAACAGGGCGCGGTGGATCATGATGGGTCGTTGACGGCTGCCGTCGGCCGCCGTGTACTCGAGCTCGAACCGCTCGGGCAGGTTGGGATCGACCTGCACGGTCGAGAGCTGCCAGGTGCGGCCGATCGCATCTCGGGTCTTGAGGTCGATCTTGGGACCGTAGAACGCCGCCTCCCCCGGCATCTCCGTGAGCTTGAGGCCACTCGCCTTGGCCACGTTGCGCAGTGCGTTTGTCGAGTACTCCCAGAACTCGTCGCTGCCGATCCACTTCGCCTTCTCGTCGTCGCGCATCGACAGCTCAAGCTCGAAGTCGTCGAGACCGAAATCACGCAGCATGGAGATGACGAACTCGAGCACCTTCGTCGTCTCACCCTCGAGCTGCTCCGGCGTGACGAAGAGGTGCGAGTCATCCTGGGTGAACCCGCGCACGCGCGTGAGCCCGTGCAGCGCGCCGGAAAGCTCGTTGCGATAGACGGTGCCGTTCTCGGCGAAGCGCAGCGGAAGGTCGCGGTAGCTGCGCGAGCGCTCCTTGTAGATGAGGATGTGCATGGGGCAGTTCATCGGCTTGAGGTAGTAGTCGACACCCTGCTTCGTGACATGACCGTCGGCGTCGTGCTCCTCGTCCATGACGATGGGCGGGAACATTCCCTCCTTGTAGGTCACGAGGTGGTTCGACTGCAGAAAGAGCTCGTCTTTCGCGATGTGCGGCGTGTAGACGTAGGTGTAGCCGGCTTCGATGTGACGGCGACGGGCGTGCTGCTCCATCTCGCCGCGAACGATGCCGCCGCGGGGGTGCCAGACCGAGAGGCCCGAGCCGATCTCCTCGGGGAACGAGAACAGGTCGAGCTCGCGACCCAGTTTGCGGTGGTCGCGCTTGGCGGCCTCCTCCATGCGGGTCTGGTACTCGCGCAGCTCGTCTTTGCTGGGCCACGCGGTGCCGTAGATGCGCTGCAGCTGCGGATTCTTCTCCGAGCCGCGCCAGTAGGCAGCGGCGTTGCGCAGCAGAGCCCAGCCGTTGCCGATCATGCGAGTGTTGGGCAGGTGCGGCCCGCGGCACAGATCCTTCCAGTGAACGTCGCCCGTCTTGCCGTCGGTGTTGTCGTAGATCGTCAGCTCGGCGCCGCCGACCTCCACGGACTCGTTGTCGTCGCCGACCGCGCCGCCTTTCAGCCCGATGAGCTCGAGCTTGTAGGGCTCACCCGCGAGCTCGGCGCGCGCCTCCTCCTCGGTCACGACGCGACGCACGAAGCGCTGACCCTGCCGGATGATGCGATCCATCGCCTTCGAGATCGCCTTGAGGTCTTCGGGCGTGAAGGGTTCGGAAACGTCGAAGTCGTAGTAGAAGCCGTCGGTGACGGGCGGGCCGATGCCGAGCTTCGCATCCGGGTTGATCGACTGCACCGCCTGAGCGAGCACGTGTGCGGCGGAGTGACGCAGGATGCTCAGCCCATCGGGCGAGGAGATCGTCACCGGCTCGACGGTGTCAGCGGCATCGACGGTCGTCGCGAGGTCGCGAAGCTCGCCGTTCACCCGAATGGCGACGATGTCGCGGTCGCTGAAGAGGTCGAATCCGGTCTGTTGGCTCACGAAATCAACTCTACTGGCGGGACAGCACCGCGCCGTCCCGGGGCCGCTCCTGCCGGCGTGGCCCCGGGACGATGGTCGTGCCTGTCGTGCGCGCTAGCGGGAGTAGCCCTGGGTGGGGTATCCGCCGATGTACGAGAGCATGCGCGTCGCGACGAATCCCCCCGAGTACGATTCGAGCGCGGTGAAGCGATCGCTCACGTCGCCCTCACGGTTGACGTTGGCGTCTTCGAAGCTCGCGATCGCGAGCACGGGGCTCGAGCCATTCGCTTCGAGGATGGAGACGCTGCGAGCCATCTGAGTCTTCGCGAGTTCGAGAGCGCGCGAGAGGATGATCTCGTTCTGCACCCCGACGATGTTGAAGTCCTGGTCGAGGTGGGCGTTGCCGCCGTACTTCTCCATGAGGATGGCGTTGCGGGAGTAGTTGAGGAAGCCATACCCCATCGCGGCGTAGGCCGAGTTGGGGCTGCCCTCGCCGATGTAGCGCTGCAGGCCCGGGATGTACTGGTTCGCAGAGAACGCGAGCGCAACACCCACGTCGATGTTCATCACCCGGTTCAGCATGGCGTCGTTGGAGAGGCCATTGGCCTCCGCGGCGGGCTGGATCGTGGTCACCATGAACGCGTTCCAGTTCGCGTCCGCCGCGCGACGGAAGAAGGAACCGATCGCCTGCAGGTCGATGGTCGCGTCGATGCTCGCGCTCGTGTTGTCGCGGCCCACGTCGAAGATGGCGCGAGCTGCCTCCACCTGCCCTCCCGCGAATTCGAACAGGATGATCGGCCAGATGGATGCTTCCGCGATCTGCTCGATGCTCGAGTAGACGCCCTCGTTGGCCTCCTGGATGAGTCCGCGCAGGGCATTGGACGCGTACTGGGAGAGAGCGAAGGCGTCGAAGGTGTTGCCGTACGCGGTGATGAGAGCCTCCGCGTCGGTGATCGTCTTCGGGCTGTAGCTCCCCAGGGTGTCGAGGTAGGCATTGACCACGACCGTGTTGGTCTCCGCTGCGGCCAGCTTCTGGTTGAGTGCGTCGATGCCGAGTCGGAGGGTCTGCTCGACGGCCTGGTAGGTCTTCGTGACCGCGCTCATGAACAGGTTCGCGTTGAGCGCCTTGACGAACGCCCCCGCCTGGAGACCCTGCGATTCGAGTCGACGTGCGTCGTCTCCGTACTCCGCGGCGCTGAGGTAGAGGCCCCAACCGTGGTCCTGGATGCTGCCGTCGAGGGAGAAGAAGTCGTTGACCGCCTGGTCGAAACCGGCGAGCTGGGTCGCGGTCGCGTTGCGCAGTTTGGTGCGCATCTCCTCGTTGTTCCGTGGCTCGGGCGCGCTCGAGGGTGCGGGAAGCTCAGCACCGGTGAGGTGCTGGTACGCCTCGTAGATGTTGGACACCTCGACGACCTCGATGCCCCCGGTCGCACCGAGGGCGACCACGTCGACCGAGTTGCCCTCGTTGTTGGCGGAGTTGCGCTGACCCTGCGGGATCAGGATCTTGGTGAACTTGCCGGAGTCGATAGCACCCTGAATCTTCTGCGGGATGCCGCCGACGGGGCCGACCGCGCCGGTCGGAAGAATCGTTCCCGTCATGGTGACGTCTGCGATGAGGTTGTCGCCGAGCAGGATGGAGAGCACGCCGGCGGTGCTGAGCGCCCCCGCGCTCGGGCCGTCGACTCGGCCGCCGATCTGGAAACGGTAGTGGTTGTCCAAGTTGGCGCCGGTGAGGATTGTGGCGATCGTCACCGAGTTCCATGCTGCACCACGCATCATGTCGCCGAGGCCGCTCACCTCGTTCTCGGAGATGTCGACCTTCATGTCGCCGTCGTCGGAGGGCTGTACCGAGATGCGCATCTCACCGGTGCCACCGGTGGGGCCGGCCGCGTAGAGGTAGTTGACGACCGCCTCGGACTTCTGGGGTCGGATCGTTGTGTCGCCGCCGATCTGTGGCACCAGGGGAATGCCGAAGCATCCGGTGAGGGCGAGAGCGGCGATCGTCGTGATTGCGGCGAGCTTGCCTCCGGTGCGGAGAGAGCGGGCAGTGTTTGGCGTGTATTGCACGGTGCTTCCTTATCGGTGAACGGTGCGCGATCCGCTGGATGTGTCGTGCGCACACTGATTCGTTTAGTAAAAGCGTCAATTCTGCGACTGTGTATGAAGGTCGGATCGATAATGGCAGACGGCTCGTGACTAGGCAATGGACGACACGATATGCCGGTTGAGTTATATTTCGTACCCGTTTCTCAATTGAAACTTTTTGGGGACGAATGGCCGTAACTCTCAAGAAACGCTGGGTGTAAAGTGCACAGAATGAGCGATGCTTCCACCCGAGAAGCGCGTAGGGAAGAACTCCTTTCCGCCGCGACGATTGCGTTCGCCCGCCGCGGTTACTTCGGCACCACCACGAATGAGGTGGCGGTCGAAGCGGGGATCTCCCAGCCTTACGTCGTGCAGTATTTCGGCTCCAAGGAGTCCCTGTTCTTGCAGGTCCACGAGCGGGCCGGGCGCATTGTCACAGAGCAGATGCGTTCGGTCGCGGAGGCGTCAGCCTCGATGTCGACCTTTGTCGCCGACTACAAGAGAATGGTGGTCGATCCAGCGCTGATGCTGGTGATAATGCACGCTATTTACGCCGCATCCGTCGAATCGATCGGCGATCGTGCGCGCGGGCTTCTCATGGTGATGTACGAGATTTTGACCGGGGATGCCGGGGCGACACCCGAGCAAGCACACGACTTTCTTGGCAAGAGCCTGTTGATCAACACGTTGATCGCCATGGACATCGAGAGCCACCTCGACGACAGCCCGTGGGTCGCTCCCCTTCTCGAGTTGGTTCGCGACCGCGAGTCCTGAGCGCGATCGATTCGCGCCAGTCGAGCCGCGGTTCGCGCGGCTTCGTTCCGTGCTATGAGGCGCTCATGCTCATCCCGGGGCGCGGATAGAAGTGCGTCGCAGAGGTCGGTGCGCCCCCGAGAAACGAGGCCGGTGTGGGACCAGGGTCCGAACAGTGTGCGCCCGAAAGTTGAGACCGATGTGGGACCGTCAGCTTCGAGTCGAGACGGCCATCAACTCGATCCTTTGGAGTTCGAGTCGTCTGGGTCCGCCGTCGCGCTGCTGGTTCCCCCGGCTACTGGGGCGGGGTCCATGTCTGAACGCGGTGCACTGCGCTGCCGACGATACGCGCCGGCGCGAGGGTGAGTGCTGTGTCTCGGAGATGAGCGGCGAGCGGCGCAGAGAACTGCGCGATTCGGCCCGCAGTGCGGGAGCGGCGAGCTATGGCCTGGCTTCGCGGTCTGCGGACGCGATCGTAGATGCGCACGGCATCGTCGACCTTGTGTCGACGCAGAAGGAGCGCGATACTGGCGGCGTCTTCGATGGCCTGCCCCGCTCCCTGCCCGAGGTCGGGAGTCATGGCGTGCGCGGCATCACCGAGCAGGATCGTTCTGCCTCGCACGAACGAGGCCAGGGGTCGGGCGAGCTCGTGGATGTCGTGGCGAAGCACCGCTGAGGGATCGGTGGCTTCGACCAGCTCTCCTATCGGATCGTGCCAGTCCCCGAATCGATCGAGGATGGCCTGGCGCTCGTCTTCGAACTCGGTGCCGGGCGGGAGAGTCTGTGTCGCGAACCAGTAGACCCGGCCATCCGGCAGCGGGGCGACGCCGAACCTGCGACCGCGCCCCCATGTCTCGCCGGCCTCACCATGCACGTTGACCGCGGTGCGGGTGACTCCGCGCCATGCCGTGTAGCCGGCGTAGCGCACGCCGGGGTCGAGCCCGAGCGACCGTCGCGCGTCGCTGCGGATGCCGTCTGCGGCGATCACGAGGTCGAAGCTCTCGGAAGAGCCTGCGGCCATGAGGGTCGGCGATCCGTCCGTGGCGACCGTGGCCTCGGAGGCTGGGCGGAGCGTGCCGGACCGCAGCGCGCTGGAGAGCGCGTCATGCAGGTCAGCACGATGCAGCACGCGCAGCGATGCCGAGGCATCTGGCGGCATCCTGACCAGCCACCGTCCCGACGGGCGGCGCTGCCCCGCTGCAAGCATGGCTACGTCCTTCGAGGTCAGCGGTGCGACCAGCTCACCGACGCCCACCGCATCGAGTGCAGTGAAGGCGTTGCCGAACAGCGACAATCCGGCCCCGATCGCTCCCGGCCGCTGCTGGCGTTCGAAAACCGTCACCCCGTGCCCGTCGCGCTGGAGAGCGAGGGCTGCAACTAGCCCGCCGATCCCGGCTCCTATGATTCCGATCCGCATAGCACCCTCTTTCCTCTACATATGTAGAGTTCTATACGATCGTAGTAGCAACCCGGAGGGAGGAGCAAATGGCCGACCGGCGCGAGGAGATAGCGGACGCTGGCATCAGGCTGATCGCCGGTCGCGGGCTGCGGGCGCTCACCCACCGAGCGATCGACAACGAGCTGGGGCTGGCAGTCGGCTCGACCTCGTACTACGCGAGAACCAGGCGCGAGCTGATCGCGCTGATCGCGCATCGCCTCGCCCATCGCACACGCGACGATCTCACTGCCTCGCCAGTGCCGCCGAAGCTGGACGTTCCGACCGCTGCAGCGATGATGGCGGCGCTACTGGATGAAATGAGCCGAAGGTCGCCCGATCATCTCGCGCGGTTCGCGCTGCTGCTGGAGTTGCGAGACGACGACGAGCTGCACGCCCTCCTGAGTCGGTCCTCTCCTATCAGATCGCAACTCCTGCAGGGTGCGGGCCTCGTTCTCGATCGTCTCGACGTGGAGCGGCCCGAGGCGCATGCCCCGGATCTGGTCGCGGTGCTCGATGGTCTCCTGTTCGATCGGGTTGTCGGCAGCAGCGCCGCCGACGCCGAAGAAACCCTCCGTGCCTTCCTCACCGGGTTGCCGCGTCGTCGATGACGATCGGAGGCAGCCCGGTGGCTCTTTCGGTGGGCGATGCCGGGATCGAACCAGCGCGAGCGCCAACAGGCGGTCGCGAAGTCACTGGCCCAAGCAGACCGAACCGAGAGACGTCACCACTGTGGTGGGCGATACTGGGATCGAACCAGTGACCTCTTCCGTGTCAGGGAAGCGCGCTACCGCTGCGCCAATCGCCCGTCACTGACTTTCGTCAGATCGGGTGTTGTTCGAGGTGGCGACGGGATTCGAACCCGTGTATACGGCTTTGCAGGCCGCTGCCTCGCCTCTCGGCCACGCCACCAGGAGTGCGGCCCTTGGTGGGCCGTGAGGCTTACCTCGAGCGGATGACGAGATTCGAACTCGCGACCCTCACCTTGGCAAGGTGATGCGCTACCACTGCGCCACATCCGCATGCACCAATTTCTGGTGCTTAGTGACTCTAGCCGATGCGTGCGCGACTCGGCAATTCTGAACCAGCGTGTTACGAGACTTGTGGCAAGATTGACAGGCACGGGCGATTGGCGCAGTTGGTAGCGCGCTTCCTTCACACGGAAGAGGTCATCAGTTCGAGTCTGGTATCGCCCACCAATCGCAGTACTCCTGTCGGCTCGAGGTGCCCCGATTCTTCGAGATCGGCGCCGGCGTCGGTCGAGATCAGAGTTCGCGTTCCAGGAGTTCGACGACGCGCTCCGCACCGCCGAGGGCGCGCAGCTGAGCCCCGACCCGAGCCGCCGCGGCACGAAACGACGGATCATCAAGCACGCGGTCGACGGCGTCGCCGACGGCCTTCGCTGACGGCGTGCCGGTTCGCAGGTTCACCCCCGCGCCCGACCACGCCACGCGGGCGGCGACCTCGGGCTTGTCGATGTCGCCGCCCGCGACAATGAGCGGGATGTCGTGCGTCAGCGCCGCGATCGTGCCACCCCAGCCACCGTTCGTGATCATCAGGTCGACCCGAGGCAGCAGGTCAGCGTACGGCACGAAACCCACCACGCGCGCGTTCGGCGGCGCGGCGAACGGCAGCTCGTCGCGTCCGGGGATTCCTGACGTGGCAACCACGATCAGGTCGCGCCCACCGAGCGCGTCGAGCGCGGGGCGGATGAGATCGTTCGGGTCGATGTTCTGCGTCCCCTGGGTGACCAGCACCACGGTGCGATCGTCAAGATCAGGCCACCACGATGGCTGGGCGACCGTCGGGTCTGCCGGGGAGCGCAGCTCGCCCACGAAATGCAGGTGATCCGGGCGATCGCGCCTCGCGTAGTCCAGCAGGGGTGCCCCGCTCGCTGCGGTCAGTGAGCGGGAGAAGACGACATCCTCGATCGTGAAACCGGTCGGTTGCAGTCCGACCGCGCCGAACATGTCGACGAGGGGCTTGCGCAGCGGCCGGGAGATGAGCGGAACGAGGGCGCGCAGCGCAGCATCCCGCACCCTGGTGAGCGGATTCGTACCCGGCGCCAGACCCATGCCGCTCGGCGGGCCACCGGGACCGGTGAGGTTGAGTGGCACGACAGCGATCGTCGCCCACGGCTTGCGCTTCAGCCCGCTGAACAGCACCGCTCCGAGAGAGGTCTCATCGGCTGCCAATGCGTCCCACGGTTCACGGTCCCACTCCGCCGTCAGGTCGGTCACCTGGGCGGGTGCGGTTCCGATGAAGCAGTCGGTGAGGTTCGCGAAGAGCTGACGCACACCCTTCTTCCCGACGAGTCGGGGAAAGGTCGCCTGCAGATCGTTCTCATCGAAATCGGGTGCCGCCTGCCACGGCACCAGTATCGCCCCCGCATCCTCGACGCGACTGCGGAAGCGCGACCCGGTATAGAACCTGACGTCATGCCCGTGCGCGACGAGCCGCTGCGCCACCGCAGTCATCGGCGCAACGTGCCCCGTGAACGGCATCGCTGAGAGCAGGAATCGACTCATGAGCCAATCTTTGCAACGACCGTGTCGGGGTGCCAATGGGCACCGTCTCGACGCGTAGGCTCGATGCATGAGCGCCGTCGACGAAGAGGGCCGAACCGAGCCGCCGCTCGCCAGCGATGAGCTCGGCACGCTGCTGGGATTTCTCGACTACCACCGCGCGACGCTCGCGTGGAAGACATCCGGGCTCGATTCTGCGAGCCTCAACACTCGCCTCTCCCCCAGCACGATGACCCTCGGCGGGTTGCTCAAGCACCTTGCCTGGGTCGAGGACCTCTGGTTCTCCTGCCGCCTGCACGGCAATGAACCCGCGGATGCCTGGGCATCCGTCGACTGGGATTCCGACCCCGACTGGGAGTGGAACTCCGCAAGCGACAACACACCCGACGAGCTCCGCGAGTTCTGGAGCAGCGCGGTGGACGCCTCGCGCGTGCACATGGAGCTCGCCCTCGCCGATGGCGGACTCGATCGCCTCATCGCCGTGCCGCGGCGCAACGGCGAGCGCGCCAGCCTGCGCTGGGTTCTCGTGCACATGATCGAGGAGTACGCCCGCCACAACGGCCACGCCGATCTGCTGCGCGAGAACGTTGACGGCAGCACCGGCGAGTAGCCGAACACCGGTCAGGAGCCTTTCTGCTCCCGCTCGAGCCGCTCGTGCGCCTCGCGTCGAGCCTGACGCTCGACCTTGCGGGCGTCCCGCAGCGCCTTCTCCGCCTCGCGCACCGCTTTCTGCGCCTCGCGGTATCGCTTGTCCCCCGACACTTCGGCCGGGTCCAGCTCGACCCACGGCTTCGGCGCTTCGTGACCCTCCCCACGCTCGAGTCCTGCGATGTAGGACTCGACGCCATCGAGCACGCGCTCGATGGCGAAACGGAAGGGATCGCTGTCCGAGAGAAAGACGCCGGCGTCGACGGCACGCCGAAGCGCGGGGAATTCTTCGGCCGTGATCACCCGGTCGAAGAGCGCCGCCTCCTGCGCGGAGATCTCGTCGGCCGACATCCCCGTGCTTCTCGACTGCACCGTGTATCCCGCGAGCACCATTCCGTACCAGCGGGCTTCGCCGGCGACCGACAGGGTGACCGCCAGTCGCTCCTCGTCGGTCAAGGGGGTGCCGTCGAGCGCCTCCAGTGCGGCGTCGATCCACGCCGAGCTGCTGGGCGTGATCGGGGCACCGGTGATGGGGAGCGAGAGAACCCAGGGATGCCGCACGCAGATGAGAACCTGTGCCTCGAAGAGCGCACGAAGCTTCGCGCGCCACCCCGTGTGCTCACGGAATTCCTCCGGGGGAAATCCGGTGGCCTGCTCCTGCATGAGCAGCAGCAGATCGTCCTTGGCGCTGACGTATCGGTAGAGCGACATCGGCGTGAAGCCGAGCTTGGCGGCGACCGCCGCCATCGACACGGCGCCGAGCCCCTCCGCATCCGCGAGCTCGACGGCGGCGTCGACGATCCGCTCAACGCTCATCTCGCGCTTCGGACCACGCTGAGGGTCGGCAGCGACGCCCCAGGCCAAAGCGAGTCCTCGTGGCAGCTCTGGGGGCTCTCGATCGATCATGCGAACAATCCTACTTCTGTTTCGATCATAAACAGTGTGTTAGTGTCATACACATAAGTGTCTGACATACACAGTTTCTATCACGGGGCAACCAGAAAGGCATGGAATGACCACGAACGCCATCGAGATCCACAATCTGCGCAAGACCTTCGGCAGGCAAACGGTCATCGACGGACTCTCCCTCACCGTCGAGCGTGGCGAGGTCTTCGCTCTGCTCGGGCCGAACGGCGCCGGCAAGACCACCACCATCAACGTGCTCACGACCCTCACCTCAGCCGATTCCGGCACAGCATCCGTCGTCGGCTTCAACGTGCGCTCCCAAGCCGTAGAGGTGCAGCGACGGATCAGCCTCACCGGCCAGGCCGCTGCGGTCGACGACGCTCTCACCGCCACCGAGAACGTCGTGATGTTCGCGCGACTGGCTGGTCTCGGCCGAGGCGAATCGCACCGCCGCGCCGCCGAACTGATCGAGCAGTTCGGGCTGACGGATGCCGCCTCCCGCCTCGTTCGAGCCTTCTCCGGCGGAATGCGCCGCCGCCTCGATCTCGCGCTCAGCTTCGTCGTGACGCCGGAGGTTCTCTTCCTCGACGAACCGACGACCGGCCTCGATACCCGCAGCCGGCGGGAACTCTGGGATCTCATCCGATCGCTCGCCGCCTCCGGAACGACCGTCTTTCTCACCACGCAGTACCTCGAAGAGGCGGACCAGCTCGCCGATCGCATCGCGGTGCTGCACAACGGCCGAGTTGCCGCCCTCGGTACGGCCGCCGAGCTCAAGGCTCGAGTGGGCGGCGACACCGTCGAACTCCACGACGAGAACGGCGAGCTGCTGAGGGAGATCCCCACCGACGGAACCGTTTCCGACCTGCGCCGCGCGCTCGACCTGCTCGACGAGGACGGTGCCGACGGAGTCGTGACGCTGCGCCGCCCCTCGCTCGACGACGTCTTTCTCGCTCTCACCTCGCCCAACGCTCACGCCGTGAAGGAGACCGCATGACCACCGCAGTGCCCGCGCCCACCGCAGCCGCTCCCCCGCCCCTGAGGCGTCGCCTGCGCGGAGTGACCGCGGAATCGGTCTTCGTCGAACGCAGCCTGCGCCACTCCCTCCGCGACGGCGAATCATTGCTCATGGCGATCCTTCTGCCCGTGATGCTCATGCTCATGTTCACCTGGGTGTTCGGCGGAGCGATCGACTCCTCCGGTGCCTATGTCGACTACGTCGTGCCCGGCATCATCCTGACCTGCGCTGGTTTCGGTGCCTCGTCGACCGCCGTGTACGTCGCCAACGACATGCGCACCGGCATCATCGATCGCTTCCGCACGATGCCGCTACGGGCGGGTGCGATCCTCACCGGACATGTGGTTGCAAGCCTGCTGCGCAACCTCGTCGCCACCGCGATCGTGATCGGTGTCGGCGTGCTCGTCGGGTTTCGCCCGACGGGCAGCCTCGTGGAATGGGTCGCACTGGCCGTGCTCATCGCCCTGTACATCCTGGCGATCACGTATCTGTTCGCGGCGATCGGCCTCGCCGCCGGCTCCCCTGAGGGCGCGAACGGCTACGGCTTCGTCCTGCTGTTCGTCCCGTATCTCTCGAGCGCCTTCGTGCCCGTGGCGAGCATGCCAGGCTGGCTGCAGCCGATCGCCGCGCATCAGCCGGTCACCCCGATCGTCGAGACGATCCGCGGACTGCTCATGGGCACGCCCCTGAACGCCGAGCCGTGGTGGGCGGTCGGGTGGTGTCTCGTCATCCTCGTGATCGCGGTCGCGTGGGGTGCATGGCTGTTCCGCCGCAAGGCGGGCCGCCGCTAGCCGGACCATGGCTAGGCGGGCGAGCGACCGGTCACCACGCAGCGGGGCGATAGTCCTTGAGAAACACGCCGAAGACATCCTCGCCCGCCTCGCCGCGCACGATCGGGTCGTAGACCCGCGCGGCACCGTCGACGAGATCGAGCGGGGCGTGAAAGCCCTCCTCGGCGAGACGCACCTTGGTGTGGTGGGGTCGCTCGTCGGTGATCCACCCGGTGTCGACCGCGGTCATGAGGATGCCGTCGGTCTCGAGCATCTCCCCCGCGCTCGTGCGCGTGAGCATGTTGAGAGCGGCCTTGGCCATGTTCGTGTGCGGGTGGCCCGGACCCTTGTAGCGCCGCGCGAACTGGCCCTCCATCGCGGAGACGTTGACGACGTACTTGCGGCGCGCGGAAGACGCAGCCATCGCCGGCCGCAGTCGGCTGATGAGCAGGAAGGGGGCCGTCGTGTTCGCCAGCTGAACCTCGAGCATCTCGAGCGGGTCGACCTCGTGCACGTGCTGGGTCCAGCTGTTGATGTGCAGCTCATCGGGCACCAGTCCACCGGCATCGATGGCGGTGCCCGCCGACATCCGCTCGAGCGACGACGACCCCGCCGTCATGGCAAGCTCGGCCAGCTCATCGGCGCTGACCCCTCCGGTGCGCGCAAGCAGGGGGTGCGCAGCGACCGACGCGGCCAGCGCCTGCGGATGAGCGTCGTTCGTGTGCCCGAACGTGAGCATGTCAGGCAGTGGGCCGCTCGGGAGCGGTTCGAGCTCTGCCGCCGCCAGTGGCGCGTAGGCACCGGGCGAACGGCGAACGGTCTGCGCTGCGTTGTTGATAAGGATGTCGAGAGACCCGGCCGCAGCCACCGAGTCGGCGAGCCCGAGCACCTGGGCGGGGTCGCGCAGGTCGATGCCGACGACCCGCAGCCGGTGCAGCCAGTCACCGGCATCCGGAAGGCGCGAGAAGCGACGCACCGCGTCGCGCGGAAACCTCGTCGTGATCGTGGTGTGCGCTCCGTCGCGCAGCAGGCGAAGCGCGATGTGCATGCCGATCTTGGCGCGGCCGCCGGTGAGCAGCGCGCGACGATCGGTCAGGTCGGTGCGGGCGTCGCGCTTCTCGTGGCTGAACGCCGCGCACTCGGGGCAGAGTTGATGGTAGAAGGCATCCACCTGCGTGTAGTGCTGCTTGCAGATGTAGCAGGCGCGCGACTTGATCAGTTCACCGGCGATCGGTGCGGCGACGCGCGTCGCGAGCGGGATTCCGCGGGTCTCGTCGTCGATGCGGTCGGGTGCTCCCGTAGCAGTGGCCGCGACGACAGCGCGGTCGGCGTTCGCGATGCCGGCGCGCTTCTCGAGTCGCCGATTCTTCTTGACCGCCTTGACCATGCGGGCGGTGGCATGGCGCACGGCGATGTAGTCCGGATGCTGCTCGTCGAGCTGGTCCAGAGCGGCGAGAACCCGCAGCACGGTGGCGAGGTCTGCGGGGTCGATTCCGGCAGGGTCACCGCCCGCCGGATCGCTGCCGAGCGGCTCGCCGCCTGTCCGCTCGCCCTCTGTCACCGAACGATTCTAGACGGAAGCGGCGCGCACCTCATCGGAGATGCGCGCCGCGACAGCCGTGCCCGGCGAATCACGCTTTGACGAGCTCCGCCTCCGCTTCGAGCGAGTAGCCTTCCTCGCCGTGCACGACGAGGTCGATACCGGCGACCTCGTCTTCGGTCTTCACCCGGAACCCGATCGTCTTCTCGATCGCGGTTCCCACGACGTAGGCGACGAGGAACGAGTACGCGGCCACGGCGACGACGGGAATGAGCTGCAGCACGAGTTGACGGGCGTCGCCCCCGGTGAACAGACCGGTGTCGGTGGCGAAGAAGCCCAGGAACACGCATCCGACGATTCCGGCGACGAGGTGCAGGCCGACGACGTCAAGCGAGTCGTCGTAGCCCCAGCGGTACTTGACCTCGACCGCGAGGGCGCAGATCGCACCGGCGACGAGGCCGAGTGCGATCGCCCAGCCCGGGGTGAGGAACGCGCAGGCAGGCGTGATCGCGACGAGACCGGCGACGGCACCGGATGCCGCACCCACCGACGTGGGCTTGCCATCCTTGATCTTCTCCACGAGCAGCCAGCCGAGCACGGCCGCGGCGGGTGCGCCGATCGTGTTGATGAAGATGAGGCCAGCCTCGCCGTCCGCCGTCGCCGCGCCCGTGTTGAAGCCGAACCAGCCGAACCAGAGAATCGCGACACCGATGAGCACGAGCGGAACATTGTGCGGCTTGTGCGCGCCCTTGACGAACACGGTGCGCTTGCCGAGCACGAGCGCAAGCGCGAGGGCGGCGGCACCGGCGTTGATGTGCACGGCCGTTCCGCCCGCCCAATCGAGCACGGCGAGGCCGCTGTCGGCGCCGAAGAGCGCCGCACCGAGGGTGCCGATCCATCCGGTCGCGTTCCCGTCGGCGTCGAGTGCCCAGACCCAGCCCGCGACGGGGAAGTACGAGAGCGTGGCCCAGATGCCGGCGAACAGCAGCCACGAGCCGAATCGGGCACGGTCGGCGACGGCGCCCGAGATGAGAGCGACGGTGATGATCGCGAAGGTCGCGCCGAAGGCCGCCCCCGCAAGGGTCGATCCGTCGGCCGCCGCCAGCGACACGTCGCTGAGCGGGTTTCCCGCGAGCCCGGGGATGAGGTCCGCGCTCGTTCCCGTGATCGAGTTGATGTTGAAGCCGTAGAGAATCCAGAGCACGCTGATGAGGCCCAGCGAGCCGAAGCTCAGCATCATCATGCTCACGACGCTCTTCGCCTTGACGAGGCCGCCGTAGAAGAACGCGAGCCCCGGGGTCATGAACAAGACGAGCGCTGCGGTGACGAGCAGCCAGACGATTTCTGCCGACATGGTGTGCCTTTCGATGGTCGGAAATGGGCGGTTTCCGGCAATCGTGGCGTGAGCGTGTTTCGGCGCGCGCTCATTCGTGTGTCGAACGCGTTACGGCAGCGGCCACCCGCGTGACGATCGTGTTTCCGAGACCGGCTCCGCCTATTCCTCGAATCCGCCCATCATGCAATAATCGGCGGATGCGAACCCTGGACACCCGAAACGCCCCCGCCCGCGGAGCGATGCGCCGCTCACCGATGATGCGGCTCAGTGCCACCGTGCTCACAACCGTTCTGGCCGGAGCATTCACGCTGCTCGCCGCGCCCGCGGCATACGCCGACACCGCCGTCGACGTGACCACCGAGGCTGATGTCATCTCGGCGTTCGCCACCGCATCCGGCGGCGACACGGTGACCGCCACACTGACGGGCACTATCGCCGTTACCCAGCCGCTGTCGCTCACGGCAGGAACGCTGATCATCAAGCTGGAGGGGAATGCCCTCACTGTCGCCGTAGGCGCCGACTTCGCCGGCAACGGCTTGACCGGTCTCACCGTTGCCGCCGGTGCCACGTTGATCATCGTCGGTCCAGGTTCCGCGAGTGTCACGGGCGGTCACGGACTCCCGGGACTCGATGGTGCCCCTGGATCCCCTGGAAGCTCCGGCGCTGTCGGCGCTACCGGCGACGACGGTGAAGACAGCGATGGCGCCCCCGGCGGTTTCGGAGGCGACGGAGGAAATGGCGACATCGGTCTTTCTGGTTCATCCGCAGGCAACGGAGGCGTGGGAGTCAGCAATCTCGGCAGTGTCATCGTGGTAGGAGCCACCCTCAACGTTGTCGGTGGCGACGGCGGCGACGGCGGCAACGGAGGTTCCGGAGGCCCCGGTGGCGCCGGAGGAACCGGAGGCCCCGGTGGTAACGGCGACGGAGGGAGTCCCGGTGGTCCCGGAGGCCCGGGCGGCGAGGGCGGCACCGGAGGCACCGGTGGCCCCGGCGGTGACGGCGGCAACGGCGCAACAGGATTCAGCAACGGTGGTGCGTTCGCACTCCTCGACGGTGCCGCGCTCCTCGGCCCCGGGACGGCAGGATCGGTGGGAGGCACCCCCGGCTCGCCGAGCTCTGGTTTTCCCGGCAACCCGGGAGGAGGAGGCGCTCCAGGCTCACCGAACAGCGACGGCAGCGCCCCGGGTGGCGCCGGCGGCTCGGGCGGATCCGGAGGATCGGGCGGTGCCGGCGCAACCGGTGGCACCGGGGGAACCGGTGGCGAGGGCCTCAGCCCACTCAGCTCGGGCGTGTTCGCCGCCGATGAGGCGCTCGACAGCATCCTGCCGGCCGGGTCGCACACGGCACCGAACGCGGTGTTCCACGCGAACAACGGCACGACCGATTTCTGGTCGGTGCGCGCGACGAGTCTCGACCAGGTGACGAACCTGTTCGGCCTCGCAGCACTCGTCGGAGCACCATTCCCCGTCTACGCGGGCCACACGCTCAACGGCTGGTCTCTCTCAGCCTCATCAAGCACGCTGCTCGCCCCCAGCGCATCGCTCGCGTCCGGTCCTGGCGCGATCGACTACTACGCGCAGTGGTCGTCGACCGCCGGCGGCGGGCTGTCCAACACGGGTGCCGACAGTGCCCCGGTGGTGTTCTTGGGGGCAGGGCTGCTGCTCGCGGGTCTCGTCGCGGTTGCCGTCGCCCTGTTGCGCAGTCGCCGATCCGCGCGCGGAGCGGATTAGCCCGCAGGGATCATTCCTCCGCGGAGGTGAGTGCGATCAGTCGGGAGATCGCGCGCAGGTACTTCTTGCGGTAGCCGCCGTTCAGCATGTCCTCGGGGAATACGGCATCAAGCGGAACACCCGTCGCGATGACCTGAACCTGGCCGTCGTAGAGGCGGTCGACGAACGCGACGAAACGCAGGGCATCCGTTTGATTGCCGAACACCGCGACGTCGCGAATCGCGACCGCGGTGAGGCCATCGACAAGCTTCGCGTAGCGCGAGGGGTGAACGGCCGCGAGGTGACGGTTCACGTCGGCGAACGAGTCGATCGTGACCTCGCCCTCAACGGCGGCGACGGCCGCCTCGAAGCCTGCTCGTTCGAGCGAGACCGCGTGACCTTCGACGTCGCGACGGCGATAGTCGAGCCCGTCGATGCGAATGACGGCGAACTGCGCCGAGAGCGCATCGATCTCGCGCAAGAAGTCCTGGGCCGCGAAACGACCCTCGCCGAGTGCGTTCGGCGGGGTGTTCGATGTGGCGGCTATGCGGGTTCCGGAGGCGGTGAGCTCGCCGAGCAGTCGTGACATGAGCCGAGTGTCGCCGGGGTCGTCGAGCTCGAACTCGTCGATGCAGAGAAGGGTCGCGCCGCGCAGCAGAGAGACGGTCTGGGCATAGCCGAGCGCACCCACGAGCGCCGTGTACTCGATGAAGGTGCCGAAGTACTTGCGGCCCGGGGCGAGGTGCCACACCGAGGCGAGCAGGTGCGTCTTGCCGACTCCGAAGCCGCCGTCGAGGTAGATGCCCGGTTTCGTCTGCGGCGTCTTGCGTCGACCGAAGAAGCCGCCGCTCGAGGGTAGGAACGATGTCGCGAACTCCCGCACGGCTTCCACGGCAGCGGCCTGCGACGGGTAGTCGTGGTCGGGACGGTACGTGTCGACCGTCGCCGTGCGAAACTGCCGCGGCGGCACGAGGTGCCGCACGATCTCGTCCCCCGTGAGGGTGGGGCGGCGATGGGTCAAACTCGCAAGACGAACTTGCTCTACGGTCACGTGGCGAACTCTCTACGATGCAAACCAGGGGAAACTGCGGGGCCGACAGCGCGATCGTCGGTTCAGTGAGCGATTGCTGTGACGCTGCTTTACGACCGACCCTGCCAAACCCCGCTGAAACGCGTAGATTCGACTGTGGCGGCAGATCAAGCCTAACGCTCACCAGGCGCACCACGCTCACGGAGGAACCCATGCCAGTAGAGGTCGACACATCCGACTCGAAGTTCGCCGAGTACGCTCACCCCGAGCGTCTTATCACCACCGAATGGGTGGAGACGAATCTGGGGCGCGACGGCATCGTCGTCGTCGAATCGGATGAAGACGTGCTGCTCTACGAGACCGGCCACATTCCCGGCGCGGTCAAGATCGACTGGCACACCGACCTCAATGACCCCGTGACCCGTGACTTCGTGGACGGCGCGGGCTTCGCCGCGCTGCTCAGCGCGAAGGGAATCAGCCGCGACGACACGGTCGTCATCTACGGCGACAAGAACAACTGGTGGGCCGCCTACGCGCTCTGGATCTTCTCGCTCTTCGGCCATGCCGATGTTCGCCTCATCGACGGCGGTCGTGACAAGTGGATCGCCGAGGGTCGTCCCATCACGACGGAGGTTCCCTCGCGCGACGCGACCGACTACCCGGTCGTCGATCGTGATGACAAGACCCTGCGGGCGTTCCGCGACGACGTCGCGAAGCACTTCGGCAACCCCCTCGTCGATGTGCGCTCGCCGGAAGAGTTCTCGGGCGAGCGCACCACCGCACCCGCGTACCCCGAGGAGGGAGCGCTTCGCGCCGGCCACATCCCGAGCGCACAGAACGTGCCCTGGGGCAAGGCGGTCGCCGAAGACGGCACCTTCAGGTCGCTCTCCGAACTGAGCGCCCTCTACCGCGACGGCGCCGGTCTCAATGACGGCGACGACGTCATCGCCTACTGCCGCATCGGCGAACGCTCGAGCCACACCTGGTTCGTGCTGCAGCACCTGCTCGGCTTCGAGAACGTGCGCAACTACGACGGCTCGTGGACCGAGTGGGGCAGCCTCGTGGGCGTGCCGATCGTCACGGGCAGCGAGCCGGGCGAGGCGCCGAGTCGGTGACCGGCGTGTTGCCCGAGTCGCTCGTGGGCATTCGTGAGGAGTTTCTCGCCCTCGACCAGCAAGACCGATTGATGCTCTTGCTCGAGTTCGCGAACGACCTGCCCGAGCTTCCCTCGCACTACGCCGAGCACCCCGACCTGCTCGAGCGTGTCGTCGAGTGTCAGTCTCCCGTCTACCTCTTCGTCGAGGTCGACGCCGACAATGCCGTTCACCTGTTCGCGACGGCACCGCCTGAGGCGCCGACGACGCGCGGCTTCGCCTCGATCCTGGTGCAGGGTCTCGAAGGCCTCTCCGCCGAGGAGGTGCTCGCGATCCCCGCGGATTTTCCGCAGACACTGGGGCTCAACGAGGCGGTGAGCCCCCTCCGCATTCGCGGCATGAGTGGCATGCTCGGTCGCACGAAGCGTCAGATTCGCGAGAGAATCGCCGCATGAGGTCATCACGGTGAACCCAGCGCAGTGATCGTCACGCGGCATCTGCCCTCCCCCGCGCTCGACGTAGAGCTCACGGCACAGGATGCCGCGGCTCGACTCGATGGTCTCTACCTGCCGGGCCGCCCGGAGTGGCTGAGCGTCAACCTCGTCGCAAGTGTGAACGGTGCGGCGCGAGGCTCGGACGGCACATCGGACACTCTCACTCAGGGAGCGGACCGACGCATCCTCGGCGCCATTCGCCGCAACTCCTCGATCGTGCTCGTGGGAGCCTCGACCGTGCGCACGGAGGGCGACCTGTTTCCCCGGTCGACGAATCTCGCGGTCGCGACGCAGAGCGGTGACCTCACCGGGCACGCGTTCTCGAAGGAGCTCGAGCCGGGTCGACTCGTCGTCGTGTGTCCTGCCGCCGCAGTGGAGACCGTTCACCGCACGCTCGACGGCGTGCCGGCGACCGTGCTCGCCATCGAGACCGCCGAGGTGTCGGCCGTCGAGCTCATCGCCACACTGCGTGCGCACGGCTACGACACGATCGTGTGTGAGGGAGGCCCGACGCTCGCGAATCAGCTCATCGATGCGGGTCTCGTCGACGAGCTGTGTCTGACCACGAGCCCGGTGCTCATGAGCCCCACGATCGCGAGCGCATCGGCGGCGCTGCGCGCGATCGACGTGACCGAGCGACATGAACTCCGGCTCACCCAGTTGCTCACCGATGAGACCGGCGCGATCTACGTGCGCTGGAGTTTCAGCGCTCGAGGGTGAGGCCCCGCAACCACGCGCTGATCGCGCCCTCCCAGCGTTCGCGGTCGAGGTTCCAGAGCTTCGTGTGCCGCGCGACCTTCCACGGCACGAAGGTGACGATGTCGGGGCGCGCCTTGGCGAGTTCGCGACTGCCGTCCACCGGAACGTAGCCGTCGTCGTCACTGTGCTGGATGAGGATCGGCACAGCGAGCTCCTGCGCTCGCGTGACGAAGTCGAGTCGTGCGAGGTTGATGGGTTCGCGCTTTCCCGTGATGATCCTGCCCCACGGAGCGCTCATCGCGACGAGCGTCAGTCGACGGGCCACTGGTGGCAGTCCCATCTCGCTCGCGATCGCGTCGAGAGTGGAGACCCAGTCGATGACCGGCGAGTCGAGTGAGATCCCGCGAATGTAGCGAGCGAGCGGTGATCGGGTTGCCGCCTGCAGCACGGTCGCTCCCCCCATCGACCAGCCCATGAGCACGAGGTGCTTCGCACCGTGATCGATCGCGAACCGCATAGCGGCGTCGACGTCGGCCCACTCCGAGTCGCCGAGGGAGTATCGACCGTCGACGGTGTAGGGAGCATCGCCGTCATTGCGGTAGGAGATCAGCAGCGACGTCCACCCCGCGCTCCGGAACACCGGCACGGCGCGAAGCGCCTCCTGCCGGCGTGACGCCCGGCCGTGCACCTGGATCACCCAGCATCTGTCGTTCGCGGCATTGCCCCGCTCGGGAGGGAACACCCAGGCGGGGGCGGCGCCCAGCTCGGTCTCGATCGTCACATTGTCATAGGGCAGGGCCACGTCGCTCGGATGCGCCCACCACCACCCCGCCAGCCTCGCCCTGGTCGCCGATTCGATATCGCCGTACTCGACCGTGACGAGTTCGCGCGTCACGGAGAGCTCGGTCTCGGCAACGATGCCGCCCACCCGAGCAAGCCCGCGGTCGTTGTCGAACCAGAGGCTGTACGCACCCGGTGTGACAGCATCGCCGGAACGACTCAGCTCGATCAGTCCACGCTCCACGTCGACATCGAGTATGCGGGTGTCAGGCTTGCGCTTCTTCGGTGGCACGATGATCTCGCGCGCGATGACACCCGTGATCGTCGCCGCCGCGAGCAGGCCCGTTCCCGCAGCGAGCGCAACCCACTGGGCCGCGACCACCCAGCCCGACCTTCGGCGTGCGACCACCTGCCGTTCGGCGTGCCTCCATGGTTCTGCCACTCCTGAACTCTAGTCTTCAGGAGTGCCCGACACTGCAACGGAAGCAATGGTGCCCGCGCCGTTCGCGACCGCTTTAGAACAGCTTCGAGCGGCGTCGTTCCGCTCCGAGTTGGTGGTCTCCGAGATCCCCGCTCCAGGAGCCGTTGCGCCCTATTCGATCGCGCTGGCGGCCGACGTCAAGCCGGTCCGCCACGACGCCGATTCCGACTTTGCCACGGGCCGCTTCATCCTGCTGTACGACCCTGAGATTCCGGATGCCTGGAACGCCCCGTTCCGCATCGTTGCCTACGCGCAGGCCCCGCTCGAGACGGACATCGGCGTCGACCCGTTCCTCGCCGACGTCGCGTGGTCGTGGCTCACCGATGCCCTCGACGCACGCGGAGCCGATTACACGGCTGCCTCAGGAACCGCGACCAAGATTCTGTCCACTGGTTTCGGCGAGCTGGCGGTTCAGGGCGATGGTGCGCAGATCGAGCTGCGCGCATCGTGGACGCCCGACGGCGCCGACTTCGAGTCTCACGTCGAGGCCTGGGGCGACCTGCTCTGCATGCTCGCCGGACTGCCGCCGAACACCGACGGGGTGAGCGTGCTCACTGCTCGACGGAAACCCGCGTGACCGAGTCCGCCGTTCCCGACAGTGCCGCGACGCGCGCTCCCGCGACTGCGACGGAGGCGCAGCGAGAGCCCGTCGATGTCATCGACACGCGCGAGGAGTTCCTCGCCGCGGTCGCCGCTGTTGCCGCGGGAACGGGATCCATTGCGCTCGATGCCGAGCGAGCATCCGGCTATCGCTATTCGCAGCGCGCCTATCTGATCCAGCTCTACCGCGCGGGAACTGGCACGCTGCTCTTCGACCCGCCCGCGGTGGGTCGTTTCGACGAGCTCAATGAGGTCATCCGCGACGAGGAATGGGTGCTGCACGCGGCGAGTCAGGACCTGCCCTCGCTGCGCGAGGTGGGCCTCGAACCCACTCGCATTTTCGACACCGAACTGGGTGCGCGGCTCGCGGGACTCCCCCGCGTCGGTCTCGGGGCGGTGCTCGACGAACTGCTCGGTGTCCATCTGGCCAAGGCTCACTCGGCCGCGGACTGGTCGACGAGGCCGCTGCCGCAGCCGTGGCTCGTCTATGCGGCACTCGATGTCGACCACCTCATCGAACTGCGTGATGCGATAGGGGCGCTGCTCTCCGAACAGGGCAAGGCCGAGATCGCGGCTCAGGAGTTCGCGGCTGTGCTCGAGAAGCAGCCGAAGCCGCCACTCGACGAGCCGTGGCGTCGCCTGTCGGGCCTGCACAGTCTGCGCTCGCCACGCGCCTTCGCGATCGCTCGCGCGCTGTGGGTCGCCCGCGACGAGTACGCCCAGGAGGTCGACACATCGCCGGGTCGGTTGCTTCCGGATGCGTCGCTCGTCGCTGCGGCGGGAACCCAGCCCACGAGCAGGAACGCTCTCTCGAAGCTCCAGGCTTTCACGGGGCGCGCCAGTCGTACCCAGCTCACGCGATGGTGGGCCGCGATCGAGCAGGGGATGGCTACCGACGACCTCCCTGCCCTGCGTGTGAGCGATGGGGGTCCGCCGCCTGCGCGAGCATGGTCCGACCGCAACCCGGAGGCCGACCGGCGGCTGCGACTGGCTCGTGCCGCGATCACCGACCTCTCCGCCGAGCTCGCGATCCCGGTCGAGAACCTGCTCACTCCCGAGAACCTCAGGCGCGTGGCGTGGTCTCCTCCGGAGCCTCTCACGCCCGGCAGCCTGCGCGAGGCTCTCGCGGAGACGGGTGCTCGAGAGTGGCAGTTAGACGCAACCACACAACTAATCCACGATGCTTTTGTGGAGGCAGCCCAAACCCCGGCGGAGGACGAACCGCCCGCATCGTAGATATCGTCCTAAGGATTCTTGAGGCCAATCGGTGCCAACTAGCATCGAGACAGATCCGCTGGTCATGAGAAACGCTGTCGCTGGGCTTGGGAGGAACTGTGGCCGAGAAGGCTGAAGTCGTCTTCGTCGATGGGGTGCGAACTCCATTCGGACGTGCGGGCGAAAAGGGGATGTACTGGAACACGCGCGCCGACGACCTCGTCGTCAAGGCGATGATCGGCTTGCTCGAACGCAACCCGAACCTGCCGAAGGACCGTGTCGACGATGTCGCGATCGCGGCAACGACTCAGCAGGGCGACCAGGGACTGACGCTCGGTCGCACCACGGCACTGCTCGCGGGGCTGCCTCTCTCGGTGCCTGGCTTCGCCATCGACCGCATGTGCGCGGGCGCGATGACCTCCGTCACCACCCTCGCCGGCGGCATTGCCTTCGGTGCCTACGACGTCGCCATCGCGGGCGGCGTAGAGCACATGGGCCGCCACCCCATGGGGTCGGGCGTCGATCCGAATCCTCGCTTCCTCGCCGAGAAGCTCGTGAGCACGGATGCCCTCAACATGGGTGCGACAGCAGAGCGCATCCACGACCGGATGCCGCACCTCACCAAGGAGCGCGCCGACCGCTTCGCCATGGGCAGTCAGCACAAGCTCGCCGCAGCCTATGAGGCGAACAAGATCCAGCCCGACCTCATCCCGGTGGCGATCCGCACCGACGAGGGCTGGGGACTCGCCGATCGTGACGAGGCACCGCGCCCCGAGACGACGATGGAGGGACTCGCGGGTCTCAAGACCCCGTTCCGCCCGCACGGTCGCGTGACCGCGGGAAACTCGTCGGGCCTCAACGACGGTGCGACCGTGAGCCTGCTGGCGAGTGAAGCGGCCGCGAAGGAGCTCGGACTCAGCACGAAGATGAGGCTCGTGAGCTTCGGTTTCGCGGGCGTCGAGCCCGAGATCATGGGCATCGGCCCGATCCCCTCGACCGAGAAGGCACTGCGGAAAGCCGGCCTGTCGATCGATGACATCGGCCTCTTCGAGCTCAATGAGGCCTTCGCCGTGCAGGTGCTCTCGTTTCTCGACCACTTCGGTATCGCCGACGACGACGCTCGCGTGAACCCCTGGGGCGGTGCCATCGCGGTCGGACACCCGCTCGCCTCATCCGGCGTGCGCCTCATGATCCAGCTCGCTCGCCAGTTCGAGGAGCGCCCCGACGTTCGCTACGGCCTCACCGCGATGTGCGTCGGCCTCGGTCAGGGCGGCAGCGTCATCTGGGAGAACCCGCACTACGACGGAAGAAAGTAGCACCGCACCGTGACCAGCACCCCGAAAACAACCGGCACGAACCCGTTTCAGGAACTCGCCGAGCTCGTCTCCGACGAGGTCATCACGCGCTCCTACGTGCGCGACATTCCGCTGAGCAAGGGCAAGACGCTCGCCCTCGTCACACTCGACAACGGCCGCGATCACACCCGCCCGAACACGCTCGGACCCGGCACACTGCAGGAGTTCGCCGACACGCTCACCGCGCTAAAGGCTCGCGCGGCAGCCGGCGAGATCCACGCCGTCGCCGTCACGGGCAAGCCCTACTTCCTGGCGGCTGGTGCCGACCTCTCTCGCGTGTCGGACATCCCGAGCAAGAAGGTCGCCAAGCTGCTGGGTCAGCAGGGTCACGCCTCGCTCGGGATGCTCGGCGACCTCGGCGTGCCCTCGTTCGTGTTCATCAACGGCCTCGCACTCGGCGGTGGGCTCGAGATCGCACTCAACGCCGACTACCGCACCGTGGACGCCTCGGCACCCGCTCTCGCGCTGCCCGAGGTCTTCCTGGGGCTCATCCCGGGCTGGGGCGGCGCCTGGCTGCTGCCGAACCTCATCGGAATCGAGAACGCGCTTCGCGTCGTCATCGAGAACCCGCTCAAGAACAACCGCACCCTCAAGGCGAAAGACGCCCTCGAGCTCGGCATCGCCGACGCGCTGTTCGAGCCCGCGAACTTTCTCGAGGATTCGATCCGCTGGGCAGACTCCGTGCTCTCAGGCAAGACCAAGGTCAAGCGGGCCAATGCGCCCGGCAAGATCGAGCGGGCGGTCAAGTGGGACATCGCCGTGGGGATCGCGCGCAAGTCGCTCGAGAGCAAGATCGGCACCGTTCCGCGTGCTCCGTACCTCGCACTCGATCTGCTCGCCGCAGCCAAGAACACCGACAAGAAGACGGGTTTCGCCGCCGAGGACGAGGCCCTCGCCGAGCTCATCTCCGGTGACCAGTTCCAGGCGAGCATCTACGCCTTCAACCTCGTCAACAAGCACGCCAAGAAGCCCACGGGTGCCCCCGACAAGAAGCTCGCGAGGCCCGTCACGAAGATCGGTGTCATCGGCGCCGGACTCATGGCGAGCCAGTTCGCGCTGCTCTTCCTGCGGCGGCACAAGGTGCCGGTCGTCATCACCGACCTCGACCAGGCGCGCGTCGACAAGGGTCTCGACTACATCCGCGGTGAACTCGCCGAGCTTCACAGCAAGGGTCGTCTGAGCTCTGACGAGCACAATCGCCTGGGCGCACTCGTCAGCGGAACCACCGACAAGACCGACTTCGCCGACTGCGACTGGGTCATCGAGGCCGTCTTCGAGGAGCTCGAGATCAAGCAGAACGTCTTCGCCGAGATCGAGCAGCACGTCTCCGACACGGCCGTGCTCGCCACGAACACCTCGTCCCTTTCCGTGGACGAGATCGGGGCCAAGCTCACGCATCCGGAGCGCCTCGTCGGCTTCCACTTCTTCAACCCCGTCGCGGTCATGCCGCTCGTCGAGGTCGTCAGGGCGGCAAAGACGGATGATGAGACCCTCGCCACCGCGATGAGCGTCGCGGCGACCCTCTACAAGACGGCCGTCATCACGAAGAACACCCCCGGCTTCGTCGTCAACCGCATCCTCGCCAAGCTGCTCGGTGAAGCGATGCACGCGGTCGATACGGGCACATCCTTCGACACCGTCAACGAGGCGACCAAGCCGCTCGGCCTGCCCATGGGGCCGTTCGACCTGCTCGAGCTCGTCGGCCTCAAGGTCGGCGCACACGTGCTGGACACCCATCACAAGGCGTTCCCGGATCGCTTCTTCGAGAGCACCAATCTGCACAGGCTCGCGGAGCACGGAAAGATTCTCGATCGCGACGCCAAGGGCAAGGTCAAGGGCTGGGACAAGAAGGCACTGGAGATCGTCTCCGGCGGCACCACGCCCATGACGGCCGAGGAACTCACCCTTCGCGTGCAGGACGGCCTCGCCGACGAGATCAAGCGGATGCTCGACGAGGGCGTCGTCGCAACGCCCGAGGATATCGACCTGTGCATGATCATGGGCGCGGGGTGGCCGTTCCACATGGGCGGTGCCACCCCGTACCTCGACCGTGTCGGCGCGTCGGAGCGGGTCTTCGGCGACACGTTCCACCACCCGCCCGTGCGGGGCGTTGCCTAGCACCGCGAGCAACAGCGCAGTTCCGGAACACGAGGTTTAGTAACTAGGTCGAACCCGCGTGCACCCGGCATGCTGAGTGCATGAGCTCGCTCGACCTCGACAATCCCGCGGAACTGCTCGGCGTCATCGCCGGGCAGTTGGGGTTGTCACTGATCGGGTGGCATGCCACGCACTCCGAGCCGGCCCGACACGGCAACCTCCTGGGATTCGAGATCGAGCTCGAGGATGCGGATGGCCAGCGTCAGTCGCAGGCGATCTTCATCGAGACCGCGCCGACAGAAGAGCCCCGCGAGAACGTTCTCGTGCTCCAACAGCCCGGCACAGACTCCCGCATCGCGGCATGGGTGTATCCCCACGATCCGTCGCTCCCCGCGCTGGCGGCGACGGTGTTCAGCGACTCCGCATCCCTTGCCCTGGCGCGCCTCGGTGTCGATGTCGCGGCACCGCAGCTGAGCGTGCTGGCGTACCGACCCGGCAAGCGCGCGGTGATCCGCGTCGATGGGGGCACCGAGCGCGTCTACCTCAAGGTGGTCCGGCCCGGGAAGGCCGCCGCCATCGTCGGCCGCCACAACTCTTTGCTGCACGCCGGAATCGACGTTCCGCGTGTCATCGGCTGGAGCGAAGACGGCCTCATCGCTCTGAATGAGCTCACCGGCGTGGAGGCGCAGAGGATCGTGACGGCGCTCGACGAGGGCTTTCTCGATCGTGTGCAGGAACTGACCGCTCGGCTCGCCCTGGCTCGTATCGATTCACCCGCGCGGGAATCGCTCGTCGACCGACTCGACTGGTATCGGAACCGCTTGGTCGATCGGATGCCGGAACAGCGACGTCGCTTTCGAAAGCTGGCCGACAGCATCCGTCAACTGCTCTCGGAAGGTCGCACGAGCGAGGTCGCCCTCGTGACGATTCACGGCGACCTGCACGCCGGACAGATCTTCGTGCGAGACGCGCCGAACGCCGCTGGCCACGTCATCTCGGGCCTGCTCGACATCGATACCGCCGGCCTCGGTGACCCCGCCGACGACGCGGCCGCGTTCTATGCGCACCTGCTCGTGCTGGCGCAGCACCTCTCCGACGCACGCAGGGCGGATGCTGCGGAGCACGTTCGCACGCTCGCCGACGCGTGGCGCCGCGGTTGGATTCGCGACGGTGATCCGGGCTTCTCGGCGCGTGCTCGAGCGATCAGTGCCACCCACTTTCTCGGTCATGCGCTGAGGCAGTCCTCACCGGATGCGGCCGAGGCCATGGTCCGGCTCGCGGTCACTGCCGCTCGCTAGCCCCGTCCACCGAGAGCTGTTCCAGCTCCTCGGGAAGCGGCTTCGCGACCGGGATTCGAGAACCGAGCACCTGGGCGACGACGTTGCGGGCGATCGACTGAGCCGTGAGCCCGATTCGTTCGAAGATCTCCTCGCGCGAGGCGTGATCGAGAAACTCTGCGGGAAGCCCCAGCTCGGTGAGGCCCGTGTCGACGTTCGCCGCGCGCAGGTCCTGGCGGATGCGTGTGCCCACGCCGCCCACCCGAACCCCGTCCTCCAGCGACACGACGAGGCGGTGCTGATCGGCGAAGCCGATGACGCTCGGCGGCGTCGGCACGACCCATCGGGGGTCGATCACGGTGGCGCCGATCCCCTGATCGGCGAGTCGTGCGGCGACATCGAGTGCGAGTGTCGCGAGCGGCCCGACGGCGACGATGAGCACGTCTTTGTGCGGCGCCTCGCGCAGCACATCGACTCCGTCATCGGTTCGCCTGACCGCGGGGATGTCGGGGCCGACACCGCCCTTGGGAAACCGGATCACGGTCGGCGCGTCGTCGATGGCGATCGCCTCGGCGAGCTCCTCCCTCAGCGTTGCGCCGTCTCGCGGGGCGGCGATGCGGATGCCGGGAACGACCTGCAGGAAGGCGAGATCCCACTGCCCGTGATGGCTCGGACCGTCGGGACCGGTGACCCCGGCCCGGTCGAGCACGAAGGTCACGCCGGCCCTGTGCAGCGCGACGTCCATGAGCACCTGGTCGAATGCTCGACCGAGGAATGTCGCATACACGGCGACGACGGGGTGCAGACCGCCGAAAGCAAGCCCCGCGGCCGAGGTGACCGCGTGCTGCTCGGCGATGCCGACGTCGAGGACGCGGTCGGGATGCTTCTGCGCCATCGCGTGCAGCCCGGTGGGCCGCAGCATGGCGGCGGTGATCCCCACGACGCGTTCATCGCGGTCGGCGATCTTCACGAGCTCGTCGGCGAAGACCCCGGTCCAGGAGGGTCCGTTGCTGCGTTCGAGCGGCTCGCCGGACGAGGGATCGATCTGCCCCACGGCGTGGAACTGGTCGGCGTCGTCGAGCATCGCGGGCTCGAAACCCTTGCCCTTCTGGGTGATGACGTGCACGATGACGGGTGCCGCGTAGTCCTTCGCTTGATGCAGGGCCTCTTCGAGGGCACGGGGGTCGTGGCCGTCGATCGGGCCGAGGTACTTGATGTCGAGGCTCGCGTAGGGGCCGCGGTTGTTGGCGAAACGACTCAGAAAGCCATGGGTGCCGCCGCGAATGCCGCGATAGAACGCGCGACCCGGCGAGCCGAGGTGGTCGAAGAACCTCGCGCTCGAGAGGTGCAGGCGACGGTAGCTGCGCTTGGTGCGCACGCGGTTGAGGAAGTGCGCCATCCCGCCGATGGTGGGGGCGTAGGAGCGGCCGTTGTCGTTGACCACGATGACAAGGTTGCGCGTGTTGTCGTCGCTGATGTTGTTGAGTGCTTCCCAGGTCATTCCGCCGGTCAGCGCACCGTCGCCGACGATCGCGACGACGTGGCGGTCGTCCTGGCCCGTCATCTCGAAGGCGCGCGAGATGCCGTCGGCCCAGCTCAGTGAGCTCGACGCGTGCGAGCTCTCCACGACGTCGTGCACCGACTCAGCGCGCTGCGGGTAGCCCGCGAGTCCGCCCTGCTGCCGAAGCCTCGAGAAGTCCTGACGTCCGGTGAGCAGCTTGTGCACGTACGACTGGTGGCCGGTGTCGAACACGATGGGGTCGTTCGGCGAGTCGAAGACGCGGTGAATCGCGATCGTGAGCTCGACCAGCCCCAGGTTGGGGCCGAGATGCCCACCGGTCTTCGAGACCTCGCGAACAAGGAACTCCCGAATCTCCTGTGCCAGCTCTCGCAGCTGCTCGATACCGAGCCCATCGAGGTCACGGGGGCCCGTGATGGTCTCGAGAATGCTCATGCCTGAAGCCTAAACGAGACTCCTGAGTACGTATTGCAGGATTCCGCCGTTGCGGTAGTAATCCGCTTCGCCGGGGGTGTCGATGCGCACGACGGCGTCGAACTCGACCGTCTGCTTGCCGGCGGGCGAGTGCTCGCTCGGTGCGGCCGTGACGTGCACCGTCTTCGGCGTCGTGCCCTCGTTGAGCGCGCTGAGCCCGCTGATCGAGATGACCTCGGTGCCGTCGAGCCCCAGCGAATCGGCGTTCTCGCCCGCGGGGAACTGCAGCGGCACGACACCCATTCCGATGAGGTTCGAGCGGTGAATGCGTTCGAAGCTCTCGGTGATGACCGCGTGAACACCGAGCAGGCTCGTTCCCTTGGCCGCCCAGTCGCGACTCGAGCCCGATCCGTACTCCTTGCCGCCGAGCACCACGAGCGGCGTGCCCGCGGCCTGGTACTGCTGCGAGGCGTCATAGATGAAAGCCTGCGGAGCGTCCGGCTTCGTGAAGTCGCGCGTGTAGCCGCCTTCAACCCCGGCACCATTGTTCTCACTCGCGAGAAGCTGATTGCGCAGGCGGATGTTGGCGAAGGTGCCGCGGATCATGACCTCGTGGTTTCCACGGCGCGAGCCGTAGGAGTTGAAGTCGTTGCGCGCGACGCCGTGCTCGGTCAGGTATTGACCGGCCGGGCTGTCGGCCTTGATGCTTCCCGCGGGGCTGATGTGGTCGGTCGTGACCGAGTCGCCAAGCTTCGCGAGCACGCGCGCGCCGACGATGTCCTTCACCGGCGTGAGCTCGAGCGTCATGCCGTCGAAATACGGAGGGCGGCGCACGTAGGTCGACTGCTCGTCCCACTCGAAGACGTCTCCCGCGGGGGTCGGAAGCGAACGCCAACGGTCGTCGCCGTCGAACACGCTGCCGTATTCGCGCGTGAACATCGCGCTGTCGATCGAGGTGTCGATCGTGTGCTGCACCTCAGCGGCGTCGGGCCAGATGTCCTTGAGAAAGACCGGGTTGCCGTCGCGATCGTTGCCGAGGGCGTCCTTCTCGAAGTCGAAGTGCATCGATCCGGCGAGCGCGTAGGCGATGACGAGCGGGGGGCTCGCGAGGTAGTTCATCTTGACGTCGGGGTTGATGCGTCCCTCGAAGTTGCGGTTGCCCGAGAGCACCGCGGTGACGGCAAGGTCGTGCTCGTTGACCGCGGCCGAGACCTCCTCGATGAGCGGACCCGAGTTGCCGATGCAGGTCGTGCAGCCGTAGCCGACGAGGTTGAAGCCGAGCTCGTCGAGGTACTCGTTGAGGCCGGCCTTCTCGTAGTACTCGGTCACGACCTTGGAGCCCGGTGCGAGCGTGGTCTTGACCCACGGCTTGACCTTGAGACCCTTCTTGCTGGCATTGCGGGCGAGCAGGCCGGCCGCGAGCATGACCGAGGGGTTCGAGGTGTTGGTGCACGACGTGATGGCGGCGATCGTCACGGCACCGTGGTCGATGACGAAGTCATTTCCTTCGAGAGAGACGTGCGTCGGCTTGGACACGGCCTCGGGGCCACCGCTCGAGATGACGATCGGTCGCGGCGAGACGTCGTCTTCGTCCTCCGCCGTGAATCCCGCGGGGTCGGATGCCGGAAAGCTGGTCTTGCCGTTGCGGTCGACAACGTCATCGTTCGTGACGACGTCGGCGTAGTGCACGATGTCGAGCTCGAACTGGCTCTTCGCCTCGCTCAGCATGACGCGGTCCTGCGGGCGCTTCGGTCCCGCGATCGAGGGTACGACCGTCGAGAGGTCGAGCTCGAGGTACTCGCTGAAGACGGGCTCGACCGAGGGGTCGTGCCAGAGCCCCTGGAGCTTCGAGTAGGCCTCGACGAGCGCGATCTGATCCTCGCTGCGCCCGGTGAGGCGCAGGTAGTCGAGGGTGACGCCGTCGATGGGGAACATCGCCGCGGTCGAACCGAACTCGGGGCTCATATTGCCGATGGTCGCACGGTTGGCAAGCGGCACCTGACCGACGCCGGCACCGTAGAACTCGACGAACTTGCCGACCACCCCGTGCTGGCGAAGCTGCTCGGTGATGGTGAGCACGACATCCGTCGCCGTGACGCCCGTGGGGATCGAGCCCGTGAGCTTGAAGCCGACGACCTTGGGGATGAGCATCGAGACGGGCTGACCGAGCATCGCCGCCTCGGCCTCGATGCCGCCCACTCCCCAGCCGAGAACGCCGAGACCGTTGACCATGGTCGTGTGCGAGTCGGTGCCGACGAGGGTGTCGGGGTAGGCCTGAAGCTCACCATCCACCTCGCGCGTCATCGTGACACGGGCGAGGTACTCGATGTTGACCTGGTGCACGATGCCGGTTCCGGGCGGAACCACCTTGAAGTCGTCGAAGGCGGTCTGGCCCCAGCGCAGGAACTGGTAGCGCTCGCCATTGCGCTCGTACTCGATCTCGACGTTGCGCTCAAAGGCGTTCGGGGAGCCGAAGAGGTCGGCGATGACCGAGTGATCGATGACGAGCTCCGCGGGAGCAAGGGGGTTGATCTTCTTGGGGTCGCCGCCCAGTTCGGCCACAGCCTCGCGCATGACGGCGAGGTCGACGATGCAGGGAACACCGGTGAAGTCCTGCATGATGACGCGAGCCGGCGTGAACTGGATCTCGGTGTCGGGCTCGGCTGCAGCATCCCAGTTGCCGAGTGCCTCGATCTGCGACTTCGTGACGTTCTTGCCGTCCTCGGTGCGCAACTGGTTCTCGAGCAGCACCTTGAGGCTGAAAGGCAGTCGCTCGTGACCCGGAACCGTGTTGATTCGGAAGACTCGGTAGTCGGTGCCACCGACCGTGAGCGTGTCTTTCGCTCCGAAGCTGTTCACTGTCGACATTGGTGTCCCCTTTGCTCAGACCCTGCAGCCAAGGCCTTCTTTCGAGACCTTCGCTCCGACTCAAACTATCTTGATGTCAAGATAAATACTATCAGTTCTCCGCGGCCTCAGCGCGCCCATTCGACTCGCGCGCATACACCGATCGTACGAGCAACCAGGTGATCCACAACATGCCGGCGTACAGGGGTATCCCCATGAGCAGCTTGGTCGCGGCCAGCCACTCCGTCTGGCTCGAGAAGTACATGGGCGCTTGCACCGCGAGGCGCAGGGAGAAGAGACCTACCCAGAGCCAGGTCGTCAGCGTGAGGATGCGGCGCTTCGCAGCGTTCTCGCGCCAGGAGGTCCCCTCGTTGGCCAGAAAGCCGACAATGATGCCGACGAGGGGCCAGCGCGCCACCAGGCTGATGAGCAGCACGGCCACCGACACCGCATTGATGATGAGGCCGAGCGCGAAGTTGTCCTCTGCGCGACCGGTGAAGATCGCGAGGCCCGCAGACAACGCCACACCGAAGACGCCCGCAAGCGCCTGCGTCACCGGTTGCCTGGTGATCAGTCGGATGCCGACAAACACCAGCGAGAGCACGACCGGCGCCGCGACCGACAGCACGAGCTCGTTGGTGAACATGTAGGTGATGAGGAAACCGAGGCCAGGGACGATCGCCTCGATCACTCCGCGAAGACCGCCCACCGCTCCCCACAGCGACTTGCCCGTGGGCATCTCCCCCGGCGCGACCTGCCCGATGCCGGCCTTCTTCGCCGCCGCGGAGACGCCCTCGGCGACCGCCTGGGAGAACGACTGCTCCTCGACGTCGGTGTCGACGGCCCGGTCGATGTCGCGTTCGGCCGCGGATTCTGTCGTCATGCTCCCGAAGCCCCCGACGCGTGAACGCCCTGAGGCACGTGCAGTGGAATGAGATCGCGTGGCGGCATGGGAGTGTTGCCACGAACCACCACCACACCGCGGAAGACGTCTTCGATGTCAGCGGCGGCATCACGATTGGTCGCGGCATCCCCCGCGATCACACCGCGAAGGAACCAGCGGGGGCCGTCGACGCCGATGAAGCGAGCAAGACGCGTAGAAGCAGGCTGCCCCGGGGCGGCAACGGGAATCTGCGCGAGCAACTCCGGCCCGAAGGGTCCGATGCCCAGCGAGGTCGTTCCGCCCTGCTTCGCGATCTGCTCCGCGATCTGAGCCCGGATCTCGTGCCACAGCCCGCCGGAACGGGGAGCAGCGAAAGGCTGCACCTGCAGGGTCGAGCCTGCGAGGTCGAGGCCGACGGCGACGACACGCTTGCTGCCCTCTTCGACCTCGAGGCGCACCTGCAGCCCCTCCCGGGGAACGATCTTGACGCCACCGAGATCGATATAGGGGCGAACCGCGTTCGCCTCGCTCTCGTCCAGCGGGCCCGCGGTCTCTCGATCCGCCGGAGCCGACTTCGCCTGCTCGGGTGCGTCTGCGTTGACGCTGTCGTCACTGGGATTCACTGCGTGCACTCCTGAAAGTATTCTGAAGAGACTCTAGGTGCTGGACTGGTCTGAGGCATCAGACGAACCGGGAGTCGAAGACCGATAACCCGTCGATCCGAACCCTGCGCTGCCCCGCTCGCTCTCGGTCAGTGACTCTACCGCGACAAACTGTGCGCGCGACACGGGCATGATCACCACCTGGGCTATGCGGTCGCCGGAATTGACCGTGTACGGCTCGCGCGCATCCGTGTTGAGCAGCGTCACTCGAAGCTCCCCGCGGTAACCGGAGTCGACCGTTCCCGGGCTGTTGACGATCGTGATCCCGTGCCTGGCCGCAAGGCCGCTGCGCGGCACGACGAACGCCACGTAGCCATCGGGCAGCGCGATGGCGAGCCCGGTGCCCACCGTGGCGCGTTCACCGGGAGCGAGTACGAGAGTCTCGGTCGAGCACAGGTCGGCACCGGCGTCACCCGGATGCGCGTAGACGGGCGACGATTCGCCGATGAAGGGCACGACAGGTTCATCGATCACGAGTCGAGGCTAGTGCAGTCGCCAGGAGCTCGGCGCGAATCACCGCGGTGTCTCGTCGAAAGGCGATGTCCAGCCGAATCGCAAAGTCTGATCGAATAGAGGTATGACGCATTTTCGCGAGAAGGTTCACGCAGCGCCGTGGGTCTACATCTCGACAGCGCTCGTGATCCCCGCGAGCCTCATCGTGTTCCTGCCCATCAACCCCTGGGTCGGAATCGGTGCCGCCATCGTGCTCTACGGGCTGATCGTGCTGGCACTCGTCGTCGCCGCACCCACGATCGAGGTGACCGAAACCGAGTTCGTTGCGGGGCGGGCTCGTATCGAACGAGTTCATCTCGAGAACCCCCTCGCCTTCCGAGGCCAGGAGGCCACGCTCGAGCGCGGCCAGCGTCTCGATGCGCGAGCATGGCTCGTCATCCGCGGCTGGGTCGATCCCGTGGTCAGGGTGACGATCGCCGACCCTGACGACTCCACACCATACTGGCTCGTGTCGACACGCCGCCCCGACGACCTCGTCGCCGCGCTAGCGAAGGATCAGAAGCACGCCTAGGACGCGCACTCGATGCAGATCGGGCCGAGCTTCTCCTCGTGGTCGATCTGCGAGCGGTGCTTCACGAGAAAGCAGTTCACACAGGTGAACTCATCGGCCTGCGGAGGCAGCACGACAACGTCAAGGTCGACATCGGTCAAGTCCGCACCCGGAAGCTCGAAACCACCCGGGTTGTCGGCATCATCGACGTCAACGACTCCCGAGAGCTTGTCTGGGACTCGTTCCTTCAGCGCCTCGAGCGACTCATTGTCTTCGTCGGTCTTGCGCGGCGCGTCGTAGTCGGTTGCCATCCCCATCCACTTCTTGTCAACTGCGTTCGTATGAATCGGCGCGCATAGTCTGCATCATCCGAATGTCAATAGCAAACCCGCGGGACTTTTCTCGGTGCAGGGTGTGCAACTCACGGCACGCCCGCGATATTCCCGGGTTTTCGGCGAGGACATGGCACGCTGGACCCGATCGCACTGGCCGATCAAGCAGGCCGAACGAAGCAGGGAACCATGCACGAGCTGACTGTGATTGGCGCCGAGTCCGACACCCTTCTGCTCGAGGGTGCGGCCGGCGAGAGGTTCAAGGTCACGATTGACGAGAGCCTGCGCACCGCCCTGCGGAGTGCGCGCCCCGTTGACGACGGATCTGCGCGCCGACTGAGCCCTCGCGAGATCCAGGCGCACATTCGCGCCGGGATGTCGGCCGCCGACGTCGCCTCGATCACGGGTGCGCCGCTCGAGTACATCGAGAAATTCGAAGGCCCCGTGCTCGCCGAACGCGACTACGTCATCGAGTCAGCCCTGGCGATTCCGGTCAACACCGCTGCGGACACCGATTCGGCGGCGGAAGCCCGAACGTTCGGCTCCGTCATCCTCGCGCGGCTGGGCGATCTCGGTGCCGCGCACGTGCGCTGGGCGAGCTGGAAGGAACCCGACGCCGGCTGGATCGTCAAACTGGCCTTCACCGCGGATTCGATCGACCACGATGCGCGCTGGGGATTCGAGCCTCGCAAGTCGACACTCGTGCCCATGAACAATGAGGCGATCACGCTCTCCCAGCAGGGAGAGGTCACCGGCTCGCTCATCCCCCGGCTGCGCGCCGTAGCGCCCGAACCTCGTGTCCCCGACGAAACGCGTTTCGATTCCGGTGCCTTCCACGAGACCGAGCTCCGCATGGCCGACACCCAGCCTCACCCCGCCCCCGCGCCCGTCATCGAACTGGGGGTTCGTGGGCCATCGGTTCCGATCGCCGGAGCCGAGAACTCCGACCCCACCCCATCGAGTCAGACCGCGGACCTGCTCGAGGCGCTCCGTCGGCGCCGCGGGGAGCGCGAAGCAGCGCAGTACGACGACGACGAGTTCGGGCCTGCCGGTCTCGGCACCGCAGGCGTCAGCGGGAACGGCGCCGAGAATCGACCTGGCGGCATCACGATTCTCGATGTGCCGGTCGACGACAGCGACCTTGAGCCCGAGGTGCCGCCAGAGCACTCGCGCTTCGCCCCTCCCGCCGGCTCACAGCAGCCGTCCGCAGGCAAGAACCGCAGGGGACGTGTAGCGATGCCCAGTTGGGACGAGATCGTGTTCGGAGCGAAGCCCGACGGCGATCCCGCCTGAGCCGTCCTCCCAGCCCGAAGCCGCCGCTACGCCGAGGGCTGCCTCGCCGCCGGAGGGTAGTCCGCATCCAGCGCCCTCACGATTCGCACCAGCACCTCGCGCAGCTGCGAACGGCCGGGCTCCGCGAGATCGGTGGTGAACTCCACACCGGGCGGGATGAAGGTCATGCCGTACATCGTCTCGCGAAAGTCTCGCCCGCCGACCGGCCATCGCGTTTTCCCAGAGCCCTCGGCCTCCGCTCCCTGAGACCACTCGCCGAAGGCGGCTCGCACGTCATCGAGACTCAGTTCCATGACCACGTCGGCTTCGACCGGCTGTCGCACCCAGGACTGAGCGACGAGGATGAATTCCTCGACCTGCTCGGGCGTCAGCGGCCTCGGCTCGAAGCGCACGCGGGTGTGCTCGATCCGCGCGAGGCGGTCGACGCGGAAGGTGCGCCACGCCTCCTTCTCGAGGTCCCAGCAGAGCAGGTACCAGTGCCGGTCGGCGGGAACGAGAACGTGTGGTTCGACTCGGCGCCGTGTGACGACCCCGGATGCCGCGGTGTAGGTGAATCGCACACGTTCGTGATCGCGGCACGCGAGCGCCAGATCGCCCAGCAGCTCGGTGGAAACGGCGGCTCCGGAGCGTATGCCCGCTGGTCGAACCGAGTCGGCGAGCGCGTTGACTCGACGACGCAACGATGCCGGAAGCACCTGCTCGAGCTTCGCGAGTGCGGTCAGTGTGGTCTCGTGTCCGCCGATGAGCCGTGTGGCTGCGACGACGCGCAGCCCGATCGCCATAGCCACGGCCTCCTCGTCGGTGAGCAGCAGCGGTGGAACCGCGCTGCCGGCTTCGAGCCGGTAGCCGCCCGCCGCGCCCGGTGTCGATTCGATGCGATAACCCAGCTCCCGCAGTCGGTCCACGTCTCGCCGCACGGTGCGTTCGGTCACCTGCAGCCGGAGCGCGAGATCCGGACCGCTCCAGTGACGGTGCGTCTGCAGGAGGTTGAGCAGCGCAAGCGCTCGTTCGGTCGTGCCGGGCATGGTTCAAGATTCTCGCATAATGAGGACAAGAACTGTCCGTGTTGGTTCCTAGTCTCTACGCATGAGCACTGAAACCATCATCGAAGCGCGTGGCTTGACCAAGCGGTTTCCCGACCAGCCGAAGAAGAACTCGAAGAAAGTCGTCGAGGCTGTGAGCAACCTCGACTTTCACGTCGGCCGCGGCGAGCTGGTCGCCTTTCTCGGACCGAACGGTGCGGGAAAGTCGACGAGTCTGCGCATGCTCACGACCCTCATCCCGCCGACCTCCGGCACCGCACGAGTCGTCGGCCACGACATCCTGACGCAACCCGCCGACGTTCGCGCACGTATCGGCTACGTCGGCCAACTCACGAGCGGCAGCTTCTCGCAACGCGCTCGCGACGAACTGCTGAGCCAGGGCGCGTTCTACGGCATGACTCGCGCTGCCGCGAAGCAGCGCGCAGACGAGCTCATCGAATCGCTCGATCTCACCGGTTTCGCGCTGCGCTCCGTGCAGCAGCTCAGCGGCGGCCAGAAGCGGCGACTCGACGTCGCACTGGGACTCATGCACTCGCCGCCGCTTCTCTTTCTCGACGAACCGTCGACCGGCCTCGATCCGCAGAGCCGGGCGAACCTGTGGAAGCACATCCTCGACCTCCGCACCCAGCACGGCACGACGGTGTTCCTCACCACCCATTACCTCGAGGAGGCGGATCGGTACGCCGAGCGGGTCATGGTGATGGACAGGGGGCGCGTCATCGCCGACGATACGGCGCCGCGTCTCAAGGCGGAACTCGCCGGTGACGTGCTGACCCTCGGCTTCGCGACCACCAGCGACGCCGAACGCGCCATCCCCGTGGTGCAGCAGCTCACCGACCGCAGCGTGCGGGCCGACACGGAGACGACGATCACCGTCACAGCACCGGACGGCGACACCCTGCTGCCCTCCGCCGTGCGGGCCCTCGACGCTCAGAAGATCACCGTCACGCGAGCGACCGGCGTGCCCCCGACGCTCGACGATGTCTTCCTCGCACTCACTGGACGAACACTGCGAGACGCCGGTGAGACCCACGAGAGCGAGGAGACCGCGCAGACCGATGCATCGCCCGACGACGAGAACTCGGAACAACCGAACGACCACACGCCGACAGCGACAACCGCAGGAGCCCGACGATGACCATTCAGACCAATCATCACGACACCGCCGTGCGAGAAAACGCGGCCCGCGACACCTGGAACGTGCTGACGCGCGAGCTCAAGCCCGTCGCGCGCGACCCATTCACACTGATCTTCAGCCTCGTGCAGCCACTGATCTTTCTCGGACTGTTCGCCCCCCTGCTGATCGGTCAGTCCGGAATGCCCATCGGCGAGACTCTGCAGTGGTTCGTGCCGGGCGTGCTCGTGATGATCGTTCTCTTCGGAACCGGAGCGACCGGCTCGAACCTGCAGTACGAGATGATGACCGGCTCGCACGAGCGCACGCTCGTCGCACCGCTCGCGCGCTCCTCGCTGCTGGTCGGCCGCGCACTCAAGGAGATCGCCCCGATCGCGGTGCAGGCGCTCATCATCGTGCTCATCGCCTGGCCGTTCGGGTTCGCGATCCACTGGGGCGGTCTAGTCATCGGACTCGCGCTTCTCGCGGTCTTCGGGGTCGGTCTCGGCTCGCTCTCCTACACGCTTGCCCTGGGGACGAAGGATCGCGAGTGGCTCTTCTGGGGAGTGCAGCAGACTCTGATCTTTCCGCTGCTGATCCTCTCCGGAATGCTGCTGCCGCTCGACGACAGTCCCGCGTGGATGCAAGCGATCGCCACGGTTAACCCGGTGAACTGGGTGGTGCAGGCGGAGCGCGCACTGCTCGCAGGCAACCTGGGCGATACGGCCGTGCTATGGGGCTGGACCTCTGCGATCGTGCTCGCCGCGATCGGACTCGTCATCGGGGTTCGTGCGATGCGCAAGAGCAGCTGACCCGCGGGGAGGGCGTCACCTCGCACGCGCAAACGCGCCGAACCGCAGCAGCGGCACGCGGGTCTCCTCCTCGGTGAGGGAGCCGTGCTGTCCGATCATCGATCGCGGCTGAGGGTCGGCTCGCGAATCGTAGTAGGCGATGCGTTTGCGCGCCGCGATGATGATGTCGCCGATGCGGGGCTCGACGAGCGGGTGCACCGACGGCCCGAACAGACCTTGCTCAAGAGCCTCCGCCCGGGTGAGCACCCATGCACGGTCACCCTCGCTCGCCCGCCAGCGTTCGACGATGCGTGCGCGGATCTCGTCGCTCGCGTCGGGTTCGAGGTGCAGCTGAAGCGCGCGCGGCTCCCCCGCGATGTGACGGATGCCGTCGAGCAAGCCCGGTGCGGTGTCGAACAGCACGTGAGCTTCTCGCGGTACGTCGAGCGAACCGTGGTCGGCGGTGACCAGCATCCCCTCGCCGAGGCCGAGGGACTCCGCCAACGAGGTGACCGCGGCATCCACGGCTTCGAGCGCTCTCACCCACTTCGCGGAGTCGCGTCCGTGATTGTGTGCGGCGTGGTCCAGCTCGGCGGCGTAGACGTAGACGAGCGCGTGGTCGTTTCGGTCGAGGATGCGCCGGACTCGGTCGACTCGATCGGCGATGCTGCCACCACCCTGGAAGTCCGCACCGCGCAGGACGGCGTTGGTGAATCCCGTGCCTCTGAAGCGCTCGAGAGCGACCGCAAAGCTGGGGATCCCCGCATCCGTCGCCCGCTCGAACACCGTTCGCGAGCGCTGCCAGGTGAAGGGGTCGAGGCGATCGTCCCAGCCCGTGAGCAGCTGCACGACGCGGTCGTTCTCGGGATCAAGGGCGGTGTAGCCGACCATCCCGTGCTCGCCGGGGTGGGTGCCAGTGGTGAGGGTGGTGAGGCCCGTCGCGGTCGTGGTCGAGAATCCAGAGAGCGCCACCGACGACTTGGTCATGGCTCCGGCGAGGGTTCGAGCGTGCCCGGCTCGCTCGGCGAGCACGCTCACTCCAAGACCATCGACGACGACGACCACAGCCCGGTCGACCGCGGGCAGAGCCAGCGGGTTCGGGTCTCCGGTCAGTGAGCGAAACGAACTTTCGAACACATCGGCAAGGCTCGGTCTCGTGAAACCGGTCGCCGATAGCATGGATGCCATCCTATGACTACGCCCCCATCTGCCCCCGAAAAGTCGGCCTCCGCTGACGCATCCTCCACCGGCGAACGAATCGACGAGATCGACGTCTCGACCGAGATGGAGGGCTCGTTTCTCGAGTACGCCTACTCGGTCATCTACTCGCGTGCCCTGCCGGATGCCCGCGACGGTCTCAAGCCGGTGCAGCGCCGCATCCTGTACCAGATGTCGGAGATGGGCCTGCGCCCGGATCGCGGTCACGTCAAGTCGGCTCGCGTCGTGGGCGACGTCATGGGCAAGCTGCACCCGCACGGGGATGCATCGATCTACGACGCCATGGTGCGCCTCAACCAGCCGTTCATCATGCGCGTGCCGCTCATCGACGGTCACGGCAACTTCGGGTCGCTCGACGACGGCCCCGCCGCCCCGCGCTACACCGAGGCGCGCCTCGCCGCCGCCGCCCTCGCCCTCACGGAAGACCTCGACGAAGACGTCGTCGACTTCGTGCCCAACTACGACAACCAGCTGCAGCAGCCCGAAGTGCTGCCCGCCGCGTTCCCCAACCTGCTCGTCAACGGCGCGAGCGGAATCGCGGTCGGCATGGCCACCAACATGGCACCGCACAACCTCGTCGAGGTCGTGGGGGCCGCTCGCTACCTGCTCGACAACCCCGAGGCAGCCCTCGACGATCTCATGTCGTTCGTGCCCGGCCCCGACCTGCCCACCGGTGGCACGATCGCAGGGCTCTCCGGCATCCGCGACGCCTACGAGACGGGTCGCGGCAGCTTCAAGACCCGCGCAACCGTGACCGTCGAGCAGCTCTCCGCGCGCAAGACGGGACTCGTCGTCACCGAGCTGCCCTACATGGTGGGCGCCGAGAAGGTCATCGAGAAGATCAAGGACGGCGTCAACTCGAAGAAGCTCTCCGGCATCTCCGACGTCACCGACCTCACCGACCGCAAGCACGGGCTGCGGCTCGTGATCGGCATCAAGACCGGCTTCAACGCGACCGCCGTGCTCGAGCAGCTCTTCAAGCACACCCCGCTCGAAGACCAGTTCAACATCAACAACGTCGCGCTCGTCGAAGGCGGTCCCAAGACGCTGGGCCTGCGAGAGCTGCTGCAGGTCTACCTCGATCACCGCATCTCAGTGACGACGCGGCGCTCGAAGTTCAGGCTCGCGCGCAAGCAGGAGCGCCTGCACCTCGTCGAGGGCCTGCTCATCGCCATTCTCGACATCGACGAGGTCATCCAGGTCATTCGAGCAAGCGATGATGCGGATGCCGCGCGCCGGCGACTCATCGACGTCTTCGACCTCAGTGAGGCGCAGAGCGACTACATTCTCGAGCTGCGCCTGCGCCGTCTCACGAAGTTCTCCCGTATCGAGCTCGAGAGCGAGCGCGACACCCTGCGCACCGAGATCGCGCAGCTCGAGCACATCCTCTCGAACCCCGCTCACGTGCGACAGGTGGTGAGCGACGAGCTCGACGCCGTGGCGGAGAGGTTCGGCACGCCGCGTCGCACCCTGCTCACCGAGGCGGGACCCTCGGTGGCCACGACCTCGGGCCGTTCGAAAGCGGCAACCCCCGTGCTCGAGATCGCCGATCGGCCCTGTCGCGTGCTGCTGTCGACGACCGGCCGGGTCATCTGCATCGACCTCAGTGACGACACCCTGGGAGCTCCCGCCAAACCGAGCAAGCGCAGCAAGCACGACGCGATCCGCTCCGAGGTCACCACGACCACGCGCGGCGAGGTGGGTGCCGTCACGAACCTCGGCAGACTCATCCGCCTCTCCCCCGTCGACCTTCCCCACGTGCCGCAAAGCTCCATTCAGCTGGCGGCCGGCGTCAAGGCGGCGGAGTACCTCGCGCTCGATGCGAAGAAGGAGCGCGTGCTCGCGCTCGTGCCACTGGACGGTGACGCCCCCATCGCGCTCGGCACCAAACAGGGAACCGTCAAGCGCGTCGCCCTCAGCGAGCTGCCTCAGAGGCCGGATGTCGAGCTCATCTCCCTCAAGAACGGCGACGAGGTCGTCGGCGCGGCCCTCAGCCCCGACGCAGAAGAACTCGTGTTCGTGACGACAGACGCCCAGCTGCTGCACTTCCCGGCCACACAGGTACGACCGCAGGGACGCAGCGCCGCGGGCATGTCCGGCGTTCGCGTCGCCCCGTCGGCGGCCGTGATCCACTTCACGTCGGTGGATCCCGCCGCGCCCATTGTCGTCGCGACGGTGTCGACCGCGATCGACACGATCGCCGGCACCGACCCGGGGCACGCGAAGGTGTCGGCGTTCGCCGAGTTCCCCGGCAAGGGCCGCGGAACGGGCGGTGTGCGCTGCCACACCTTCCGCAAGGGCGAGAGCTCACTCGCCGTCGCGTGGGTCGGTCCGGAGTCCGTGCACGCCGTCGGCGCCGACGGCACCGTTCGCGAGCTTCCGGATGCCGGGGCGAAGCGCGACGCGACGGGAACCCCCCTTGCCGCCGTCATCGGTTCCCTCGGCGCAGCCCCCGCCAAGTAGACTTCCGGCTATGCAGGTCGTCATCTCCGTACTCATCTTGCTCGTGACGATCGTCGCGCTGTTCGACGTCATCTCACGCGACGACAGCGCGATCCGCGGGCTGCCGAAACTGATCTGGATCCTGCTCATCATCATCGTGCCGGTCGCGGGCAGCATCGTCTGGTTCCTCGTCGGACGCGAACCGGGCACGAGCACCCCGCGCCCCACCCTGGGAGGTCAGCGCGCGCCGCGACAGCAGTCGGCACCGCCGCTGTTCAATGCGCCCGCCCGCGCCGACACGCGGTCGACCGAGGAGCAGCTCGCCGCCCTCGAGCGCGAGATCGCCGAGCAGGAAGAGCTGGATCGCATCCGTCAGCTCGAATCCGAGCTCGAGGAGCGTCGCAAGAACGGCGACGCGAAGCCGTCTGACAGTTAGACGTCGATGCGGTCGCGGCTGAGCTCGGCGGCACCGGCGATGATGAACTCCTTGCGCGGCGTGACGTCATTGCCCATGAGCAACTCGAAAACGCCCTCGGCCTTCGCGCCGTCTTCGATGAGCACGCGCCGCAACAGCCGATTGCTGCGATCCATCGTCGTCGAGGCGAGCTGCTCGGCATCCATCTCGCCGAGCCCCTTGTAGCGCTGAATCGGGTCCTGGTAGCGCTTTCCCGCCTTCTGCAGCTTCGCGAGCAGTTCCTGCAGCTGTCGCTCGGAATAGGTGTAGATGGTCTCGTTGGGCTTGCTGCCGGGGTTCATGACGATCACGCGGTGCAGCGGCGGCACCGCGGCATAGACGCGGCCGTCACGAATCATGTCGGGCATGTAGCGGTAGAAGAGCGTGAGCAGAAGGGTGCGGATGTGCGCGCCGTCGACGTCCGCATCGCTCATGATGATGACCTTGCCGTAGCGTGCAGCCGACAGCTCGAAGCTGCGCCCCGAGCCGGCGCCGATGACCTGAATGATCGACGCGCACTCGGCGTTCGACAGCATGTCGGAGACGGAGGCCTTCTGCACGTTGAGGATCTTGCCGCGGATCGGCAGGAGCGCCTGGTACTCGCTGTCCCGCGCGAGCTTCGCCGTGCCGAGCGCCGAATCACCCTCGACGATGAAGAGCTCGCTATTGCCCACGTCGTTCGAGCGACAGTCGACGAGCTTCGCCGGCAGTGACGAGCTCTCCAGGGCGTTCTTGCGCCGCTGAGTCTCCTTGTGCGCACGCGCCGAAACGCGTGCCTTCATCTCGGCGACGATCTTGTCGAGCACGAGCGCAGCCTGGGTCTTATCGTCGCGCTTGCTCGACGCGAAGCGCTCGGTCAGCCCCTTCGCGAGAACACTCGCGACGATGTTGCGCACGGCCGGCGTGCCGAGCACCTCCTTCGTCTGACCCTCGAACTGCGGCTCGGGCAAGCGCACCGTGAGCACGGCGGTGAGGCCCGCAAGGATGTCGTCTTTCTCGAGCTTCTCGTTGCTGCCGACCTTGAGCCGACGGGCGTTCTGCTCCACCTGGGCGCGGAGGAACTTCATCAGGCCCTGCTCGAACCCGGCCACGTGGGTGCCGCCCTTGGGCGTCGCGATGATGTTGACGTAGCTGCGCAGGTTCGCGTCGTAACCGGTTCCCCAGCGCAGGGCGATGTCGACCTCGCAGGTGCGCTCGAGCTCGCGTGACACCATGTGACCCTGCTCGTCGAGCACCGGAACATTCTCGGTGAAGGTGCCGGATCCGGTGAGCTGCCAGGTCGAGGTGACCGGCGCATCCGGCGCAAGAAAGTCGACGTACTCGGCGATGCCGCCGCCGTACCGGAAGAACTCGGTGCGAGATTCGCCGTCGACGCCGGACTCGGGGCGGTGATCCTCGATGCGGATGCCGAGACCCTTGACGAGAAACGCCGTCTGCCGCGCGCGCTCGAGCAGGTCGTCGAGCTGGAAGGAAGCTCCGCGCGTGAAGATCTGTGGATCGGCCCAGTAGCGAACGCGAGTGCCCGAGACCCCCTTGGCCACCTTGCCGACGACGCGCAGCTCGCTGCGGTCGACGAACGGCGTGAACTCGGCGTCGGGCCGAGGCTCGCCCGAGTCGCTGAACACACCGGGCTCGCCGCGGTGAAAGGACATCGCCCAGGTCTTGCCGTCACGGTCGACCTCGACATCGAGGCGCTCGGAGAGCGCATTGACGACGGATGCGCCCACACCGTGCAGCCCGCCGGACGACGAATAGGAGCCCGTTCCGAACTTGCCACCGGCGTGCAGCTTCGTGAAGACCACCTCGACGCCCGAGAGCCCCGTCTTCGGTTCGATGTCGATGGGAACGCCCCGCGCGTGGTCGCGCACCTCGACGCTGTTGTCGGGGTGCAGCACGATCTCGATCGAGTCACCGTGCCCGTCGAGTGCCTCGTCGACGGAGTTGTCGATGATCTCCCACAGGCAGTGCATGAGGCCGCGGGAGTCGGTCGAGCCGATGTACATGCCCGGGCGCTTTCGAACGGCCTCCAGCCCTTCGAGCACCGAGAGGTGCCTGGCGGAATAGTCCGAACTGGCCATGCAGTGAGCTCCTTGGGCGCGCGCGTGAAGCCCGGGAACGGGCCGCCATTCAGCCTAAGGCTGGCAGCTCTGCGCCGCTTGTACCGACACTCGCACGGACGCGTTCTCGGCCAGACGTCGCCCAGCTCGCGCCTTCGAGCACGGTTTCTTCGCGGTGAGCGAAATACCGCGTCACGCGCCAGCAAATGTGGGGATGCCGTGTTTGTATAGGTGTATCGAAAGTGTGGTGACGAGAGGAGTCGACATGTTACCGACCACCGCAGAGAACGCTGTGGTGAGCGAGCACGAGCAGCTTCGACTCACCGCCAACGACCGTTGCGACCAGTGCGGCGCGCAGGCCTACATCCGCGTGACCATCGGTGACAGCGAGCTTCTGTTCTGCGCCCATCATGGTCGCCGCAATCAGGAGAAGCTGCAGCTCATCGCCACCGCGTGGCATGACGAGAGCGACCGTCTGCTCGAGACCCACACGGTCTAGCCCGCTATAACTGAGCATTACGGCTGAGCACTGCACATGGGCACTGATCAGCCCCGATAGCGTCTTTCGATGCCGGGGTGCACACGGGTGACGAGTTCCTCGCCGATCGTGCCCATCGCATCCGCCCACACCTGCAGCGTCGCTTCCCCGGAGTCACCCGAGCCGAAAAGGGTGGCCACGTCGCCGACATCGACGGCATGATCGCCGGTAGCGATGAGCGTGCGCGAATCCTCGACGGCAAGCACCGGATGCCGCACACCGCCGATTGCGACGCTCACGGCGCCTGCAGCGTCTGACAGCATCCCGGCGACTCCCCCGTAGCCGATCGCGGCCACGCCATCGACAGCCTCCAACACGGTCGAGCGAAGTGTCATGACGGGTCTGAGCCCGAGCTCGGTCGGCCCGACCCCGTCGCCGGGTGCGATTCCGTAGAGGAACGCGCCTACCCGCACACGATCGAATCGCGCATCAGCTCGAGCGAAGGAGGCGGCACTCGCTGCCAGGTGCCGCACTCGCGGGTTCAGTCCCGCCGCGACGGCGAGCTCGAATGCGGTGCTGAAGCGACCGATCGACGCGGTGTCTTCATCATCGGATGCCTCGGAAATGTGCGTCCACACGCCCACGACCTCGATGGCGCCGCGGCGCTCCAGCTGGGCCGCGCGTTCGACGAGGTTTGGCCAGCGTTCGGCGCGCACCCCCGCGCGGCTGAGTCCGGTATCGATCTTGAGGTGGACGCGGGAACGACGGTTCTCGCGAGCGACTCGCTCGAGGGTGTCCGAGTCGGTGACCCCCAGCTCGATGTCATTGTCAATGAGCACGCCGAGTTCGTCGTGGCCGTCGAGAAGCCACGCGAACACCGACGCCTCGGGGGCGAGCTGTCGCACTCGCAACGCGGTCTGCGGGTCGAGGGCGCCGAACGCGGTGATCGATTCGGCCGCGAGCGCACGGGTGATCTCGTCGAGCCCGTGACCATAGGCGTCGTCCTTGACCACGGCCATGAGTTCGGCCGGTGCGACGCGCTCGCGAACGGTGGCGGTGTTCGTCACGAGCGCCGCGAGATCGATCTCGGCCCAGGCCGTCATGACCGCACCGATCGTGTCACTCGCGCATCGAGGCTCGAGACTATCGATAGCGCGGTCTCCCCCACGCTCGCCGCCCACTCGTCGATGCTGAGCTCGCCGCGGGATGGATCGCCGAACAGCACGACTCGATCTCCTGCGCAGACGACCAGATCGCCCGCGTCGACGACGAACGCGTTCATCGCGACCCGGCCGACGATCGGCAGCAGCTTAACCCCGGCATCACCGTGCCATGCGACGCTCGCTCGGTTGCCGGCCTTTCGGGGCAGCCCATCACCGTAGCCCATCGCCACGAGGGCCAGCGTGGTCTCCGTGGGCGTCACGAAGGTGTGTCCATACGAGACACCCGAACCCGCCGGCACCCGCTTCACCGAGAGCACTTCGGCGCTGAGCTGCGGCGGTGCGAGTGCGAGCTCCCGCTGCAGGCGAGCCACAGCATCCGTCTCCCCGCGCGCAACCGCGTCGAGCAGCAGCGCCTGATCGGGCGAGACTTCAAGGATGCGCGCCCCAGCGCTCACTGCTGCTCCCCTCGTCAGATGGTGTGGAAGGTGTAGTTGAGATTGTCGAGGATCACGCCACGCGCCTTCTCGGCGTAGTGATCGAGCGTCTCGTGCGCGTCACCACGCGCGTAGTCGATGCCGCGTCGCCGCGCCACGAGGCCCAGCAGCTCGTCGGTGAGCACGGGGTTGAGCGGAAGCACCGGTCCGCCGATCTGCGTGCCGACGAGCGCACCGCTGCGCACTCCCTCTTTACGGGGCTCTGCCTGCGTATCGTGATCGCGCTCGTCTTGATTGCCTTGGCCCGCCTCGATGAGGCCGAGCGGCTCTGCGCCGTCATCGAGCTTCCACTGCGACGCGTGGTCCTCGAAGCCGATGAGAGTCACGCCGTCTTTGACGGTCTTGATGTAGCCGACAGCGCGTTTGCCCGTGCGCACCGCGCGGAACGGCAGGATGCCGAGACCCTCGAGCGTCGCGCCATCCTGCAGCCGGATGTCGTGACCGAGCAGTTCCGCACCGCTGCCGAATCCGAAGAACACCGCTCCATCGGCGGCGAACTCCTTCAGCGCGGGACCGATGGCGAGCAGGTCGGCATGCACGTTGCGCATGGCAGAGACGGGACCGCCGCCGATGACCACGGCGTCGACATCCGTGGGCAGAGTGTCGCCCCGGCGGTAGGTGACGTGGTCGGCCTCGAGGCCCGCGAGCCGAGCACGCACGACGAGGGCCGACGCATTGCCGCTGTCGCCGTTGACGCCGAGCTCGTCGGGGTACAGCTGCAGCACGGTGATGGTAGCGCTCATCGCTGGTTCTCCATGTCGAGGTAGCCGATGCGCTTGCGCGCGAGCATCATCTGCTCGTAGTTGACGATCCAGGTCTTGTGCCCGCGCGTGGGCGAGGGCAGCGCGCGCATGAGGTCGATCGCAGCGTTGAGGTCGGGTTCGACGGCGCCGATCCTGAAACCCTCGTGCTCGAGCCTTGTCGCGATCTGCCACGCCTTGTCGCCCGTGATGACGTCGACGTGGTCGAGAGCGGCGAAGGAGACGTCGTAGATCCAGGAGATGTCGGGGGTGCCCTCGTCGATCGAGAGCAGCACCTGCTCGGGTGGCTCCGGCAGGGCGTCGAGATTGAGCTGAAGGCTGGCACCGTTCTTGAACATGACGAACTCGACCTCTTCGGCACCGAACTTCAGCAGCTCACCGCGACCGTAGGCGGGTTTCATCGCCGAGAAGGCTGCCGCGGACTTCGGACCGGAGAACGCGTCCCCGAGAATCACCGCCGCAGTCGCGAGGGCCGCAGCCGCGTCGAGCGCGAAGTGCAGCCCCTTCGCGGGAAGCACGAGCTCGACCGCTTCGCCTCGAACGTCGATCGTCGCCGCGCTTCCGCCGCTCTCCGTCACTTCAGCGAGGGCGACGTGATCCGGTTCGTCGATGCCTTCGTTCCGATAGTCGGGGGCGTTGACCAGTCCGTTCGGTGACGCGGCGACCACCGCCTCCGAGGCCCCGAAGTAGGTGATGTCGGGACCGGTGTGCGCATCGCCCTCGGGGTACCGCATCCAGATCTTGCTGAGGTAGGGGTCCTCACGGTTAGACACGATGTGCTGGCTTGCCAGCGACGCGGCGTCGAGCATCATGTCGGCGACGCGCTCGGTCTCGTAGAAGCGGTAGAGCTGGTCGACCTGGGTGTTGAGCACGAGCACGGTCGTCGGTGCGAGCACCTTGGCGAGCTCTACCGCGTAGCCCTCGTCGACCTCGAGCACACCGATGTCGCCCCTCACCCGACCGAACAGGTCGCTGTCGGCGACGATCGCCGAGGCGATGCCCTGGGGCAGGTTGCTGCCCGAGGGATTCGTGAACACGTTCAGACCGTGCCCGCGCAGCGTCTCGGTGAGCATGTGCGTGGTCGTCGACTTGCCGTTCGAGCCGAGCACGAACACGATCCCGTGCGTGAAGGAGTTCGCGACATCCTGAATGAACCGAGGCGAAAGCTTGAGCACGAGGTAGCCCGGGAACGCCGAGCCGCCCCCGCGCAGCCGCGTCACGAAGCGCGCGAGCTTGCCGAGCAGTACGGGAAAGAGATGCTTCACTGTGCCGACCTTAGTGCGTGCTGACTTCACTGCGCGTGCGTCGCGGTGCCGTGGGAACCCGCAGGCCTACTCGAGGTAGTCGCGCAGCGACTGCGAACGCGAGGGGTGGCGCAGCTTCGCCATCGTCTTCGACTCGATCTGACGGATGCGCTCGCGCGTCACCCCGAACGTGTCGCCGATCTGGTCGAGCGTCTTGGGCATGCCGTCGCCGAGGCCGAAGCGCATGCGGATGACGCCCGCCTCGCGCTCGGAGAGCGAGTCGAGCAGGCTCTCGAGCTGCTTCTGCAGCATCGTGAAGCCCACGGCATCCGCCGGTACGACCGCCTCGGTGTCCTCGATGAGGTCACCGAACTCGCTGTCGCCGTCCTCGCCGAGCGGTGTGTGCAGCGAGATCGGCTCGCGACCGTACTTCTGCACCTCGACGACCTTCTCGGGCGTCATGTCGAGCTCGCGGCTGAGCTCCTCGGGAGTGGGCTCGCGGCCAAGATCCTGCAGCATCTGTCGCTGCACGCGCGCGAGCTTGTTGATGACCTCGACCATGTGCACGGGGATGCGGATGGTGCGCGCCTGATCGGCCATCGCCCGCGTGATCGCCTGGCGAATCCACCAGGTCGCGTAGGTCGAGAACTTGAAGCCCTTGGTGTAGTCGAACTTCTCGACCGCACGGATGAGGCCGAGGTTTCCCTCTTGAATGAGGTCGAGGAACTGCATTCCGCGACCCGTGTAGCGCTTCGCGAGGCTCACGACGAGGCGCAGGTTCGCGCCGAGCAGGTGCGACTTCGCACGCTGGCCGTCCCGAGCGACCCAGGTGAGGTCCCGACCGAGCTGGTTGCGCTTCTCTGCCTCGGACATGCCCGAGAGCTTGTCCTCGGCGAAGAGGCCGGCCTCGATGCGCATCGCGAGCTCGACCTCTTCGGCAGCGTTGAGCAACGGCACCTTGCCGATCTGCTTGAGGTAGTCCTTGACCGGGTCGGCGGTCGCGCCGGTGATCGTCGTCGAGTAGACGGGAACGTCATCGTCATCGTCGGCGGTCAGACGGATGGCACCGGTCGGCAGCGCTTCGACGCTGACCTTGCGCTCGCCGTCGTCATCATCGTCATCGTCGCTGTCATCGTCGGTCGACGCCTTCTCATCGGGTTCGACGGGTGAGTCGACGACGACCGCGTCGGTCTCGGGATCTTCCGCTGAGTCGACGACGACGTCATCGAGTTCGATGACCTCTTCCTCGTCGATGCCCTTGGGGGCTTTCGGATCAGCCTTCGTCGCGGCCTTCGCCTTCGTTCGAGGAGCTGCCGCCGCCTTCGCGGACGTCTGCGCGGCGGCTTTCGTGGTGGTCTTCGCGGGAGCCTTCGCAGTGCTCGCCTTTGCCGTGGTTTTCGTGGTGCTTGCCTTCGTCGCGGTGGATTTGGTTGCGGTGGACTTCGTGGCTGTCGTCTTGCTCGTAGCCGCCTTGGTCGGTGCCTTTGCCGCAGTGGTCTTGGTTGCCGCCTTGGCAGAAGCCTTCGCCGGGGTTTTCACCGGGGCCTTGGCCTTAGCGGCAGTCTTGGCCGGTGAGGTGGCAGCGGCCGCCGTGGCGCCGCTCGACTTGGTGGATGCCGCCTTGGCAGCGGGCGCGGCCTTGGTCGTGGCCTTGGCCGCAGTCTTCGCGGCGGCCTTGGAGGTCGTGGTGGTGGTTCGGGTAGCCATGCGGTCCCTTTCGTCGTGCGGCACGAGCAGCGAGTGTCGAGTCGCGGCCGGAGCCACGAGCACAGCAGGAGTCGCGCTGCGGCCTGGTTCCGGGCATTGCTAGGACCCTTGTCAAGTCGTATCGCTCAGCCACCACGAGGGTGAAAGGCGAACACCGTCAAGACCGGGTCCGGGTCCAATTATTGCACGGATTGTGCAGGCGCTTCACCGCGGCCCGCCCGCACAGCCGCGTCGACGCGGCTACAGCGCGGGAGGCTCTTCCTCACCGCGGCGCTGAAGCGCCAGGAACAGCTCCAGCTCGGCGGCGATCTCATCGGCTGTGGGCAGTTCTCCGTCTTCGTCCGTCAAAGGAGAACGAAGCGGGTTGCCCTCCATGTACGAGTCGTAGCGCTGTTCAAGAGTTCCAACCAGCCGGGCCAGCTCCGTATTCCCCGCGACCTGTCCGTCGATCTTGGTATTGAACTCGCGACCGGACTCGCGGAGCGCATCTGTCGCGAAGAACAGCCCCGTTGCGGCGCTGATCGCCTCGAGGGACTTCACCGCGGCATCCGGATATTCGGTGTCGGCGAGGTAATGAGGAATGAGCAATACGAAACCGGCAACGGGGTGCTCGATCTCCTGCAATCGGTACTCGACGATATGGAACGCATTGGCGAGCACGCTCGTGTGCGGCTTCCAGACCGAGTAGGTGTCGATGAGCTCGGTACGGTTGCCGCTCACCGTCATGCCGATGGGCCGCGTGTGCGGCACGGGCATCGGAATCGCATGCAGCCAGGTCGTCGTCGACACCTCGAAGCGACGCACGAGCTCGATCATCGCGGCGGTGAACTGCTCCCACTTGAAATCGGGCTCATAGCCGACGAGAAGAAGGAACTCCTGCCCCATGTCGTCCTGAGCGAGGTAGAGCGCGAGGCTCGGCGGCTCGTAGTCGACGAGGTGGTCCTGATCGAAGTAGATCGTGGGGCGTCGTGCGCGATAGTCGAACAGCACGTCGTTGTCGAAAGTCGCAAGCACGCGGTGAGTGACGGAATCGAGCAGCGCCTCGGTGAACCCGCTCACGGCGCTGCCGGCGTCGGCAAAGCCCGTGAGGCCCGCGACGAGCGGAAGTCCCTTGGGAACATCGACGACATCGTCGTTGAGCTCGAACAGGTCCTCGGGTCGTGCCATGAATCCAGACTACGTTGCGCGGTGCTCGCGATGCCGGTTGTTTACCTCGCGTGAATCAAGCCAAGAGCGAACACGGGCTCTCCACGACGCCGCGACGACGGTCGTCAGGGGCCGCATGAACTCACGGCTAACATGGCGGCATGACTGTTGCCTCGCTCTCCGTATCCGCCGAATCCCCCCTCACGATAGACACGGGAGCACTCGTGATCGGAGTGAGCAGCTCGGAGAACGGGCCGGTCCTGCGACACGATGCGATCGAGTTCGACGGACTCAGAGCCTCCCTCTCCAGCCTCGGCGTGACCGGTGCAGAAGACGAGGTTCGTCGCGTCGCAAGCGCAGGAACATCGGCTCGAGTCGTCGCCCTCGTCGGGCTGGGCTCCGCCGAGCCGACCGCCAACTCCCTGCGCAGGGCGGCCGGCGCCGCGTCGCGTCAGCTCTCCGGAACCGGCTCCCTCGCCTTCGCCCTCCCCGTGGAGTCCGAGGCCGATGTGCTCGCGGTGCTCGAGGGCGCGGCGATCGCCGCGTACTCCTTCAGCAGCTACAAGTCGAAGTCCCCCGACGCGAACCACCAGCCCCCGACATCCATCGTCGTCCTCACCGAGCTCGCGCCGGAGACGGATCTCGCGGCCCGTGCGACCGCCGTCGCCGAGGCCGTGCACACCGTGCGCGACCTCGTCAACACTCCCCCGTCCGACCTCTATCCGGAGACCTTCGCCGCCGCGGTGGGCGACCTCGTCGACGGTGTTCCCGTCACCGTGACCGTGCTCGGGGAGAAGGAGCTTAAGGACGGTGGTTTCGGTGGCATCCTCGGCGTGGGGCAGGGTTCGACCCGGGGCCCCCGCCTCGTCAAGGTGGAGTACTCGCCCGACGGCGCCTCCGGTCACATCGCTCTCGTCGGCAAGGGAATCACCTTCGACTCGGGCGGGCTCTCGCTCAAGCCGCCGTCGTCGATGGTGGGAATGAAGTACGACATGACCGGTGCAGCATCCGTGCTCGCCGTCACGGTCGCAGCCGCCAAACTCGGCATCGCGGTCAAGATCACCGCGTGGCTGTGTCTCGCCGAGAACCTGCCCTCGGGGTCCGCCGTTCGCCCCAACGACGTACTGCGCATCCGTGGCGGAAAGACCGTCGAAGTGCTCAACACGGATGCCGAAGGTCGCCTCGTGCTCGCCGACGGACTCGTCGCCGCGAGTGAGGAACGACCCGACGTCATCATCGACGTCGCCACGCTCACGGGCGCGGCCAAGGTCGCACTCGGGGAGCGCTACGTCGGTGTCATGGGCAACAACTCCGTCGCCGCCGACGTGGTCGCCGTTGCCGATGAGGTCGGTGAACTGTTCTGGCGCATGCCGCTCGGCCCCGAACTGCGCGAACGCCTCAACTCCGATGTCGCAGACATCGCCAACGCGAAGATCGGCAGCACCGCCGGCGGCATGCTGCTCGCGGGGGTCTTCCTCAAGGAATTCGTGGGAACCGGCGAGGATGGCATGCCTCTCTCGTGGGTTCACCTCGACATCGCGGGCACCGCGAACAACGAGGGCGCGGGATACGGCTATACGGGCAAGGGACCGACGGGAGTCGCGGTTCGTACACTCCTCGCCTTCGCTGAACGCTTTTCGCGCGCGTAGTAGGGTTTAAGGCAGGCGAGAACCGCCCCTGGGACGCTCGGCCACGTATGACGGCCCTGGTCCGTTTTCACACCTTAACCACGAGGGAGTCACCGCGTGTCGGAGCAGAATTTCGATCTTGTTGTCTTGGGCGGCGGTAGCGGTGGCTATGCCGCGGCTCTCAGGGCTTCGCAGCTCGGCTTGACGGTCGCACTCGTCGAAAAGGACAAGCTCGGCGGCACGTGCCTTCACGTCGGCTGCATCCCCACCAAGGCTCTTCTGCACTCCGCAGAGGTCGCCGATGTGACACGCGACTCGGCCCACTACGGTGTGACGTCGAGCTTCGGCGGGATCGACATCGCCGCGGTGACGAAGTACCGGGAAGAGGTGGTCTCGAGCAAGTTCAAGGGCCTCACCGGGCTCATCAAGGCGCGCGGCATCACCGTTTTCGCGGGCGAGGGCAAGCTCGTCTCCCCGACGACCGTGGAGGTCGGCGGCGACCGCCTCACCGGCAAGAATGTCGTTCTCGCGACCGGCTCGTACTCGCGCTCCCTCCCCGGGCTCGAGATCG